>NZ_NHPF01000079.1:0-44142 GCF_002252925.1 Halorubrum sp. Ea8 | reverse complement strand
ACGACCGCGCCGCCGACCTCGTCGCCGATAACGTCGACCTCGCGGCGCTGGGGGTGGGCGAGCGCGAGTGACCGCGACTCGTCGGCGGAAACCGCGTCGTGTAATCCGATGACCGCGTCGGGGTCACTGTTCGAGCGCTCGCTCGACGTCGAAGCCGGCGCCGGTCGACGCGAAGTTCGCGGAGCTCGCGGCCACGAGCGCGAGAGCGGACGGCGGGACCGAACCGGAGTGGTAACGACGCCGAGAGAGCCACTGCTGTGTATCGACGGGCCACGACCGGCGAAAAACTAATTAGCGCGATATCGTGCTGGTCGGTATGCCGTCCCGTCGCAGATTCCTCGCCGGGGGACTCGCTGCTGCCGCGACGGGGATAGCCGGATGCATCGGTACGTCCGCGGACGAGACCTCAGCGCTCGACACCTTGGCCGTCGCGGGTTCGCCGGGCGGCTCGGTTCGGGTCGCCCCGGTCGACGACGTGGTATTGCTCGACTTCTGGGCGACGTGGTGTGCGCCCTGCGAGCCGCAGATGACCGAACTCCGTCGCATCGAGCGGGAGTATCCCGCGGTCCACATGCTCTCGATAACGAACGAGGCGGACGAGGCGGCCGTAGAGCGGTTCTGGCGCGACAACGAGGGGACCTGGCCGGTCGCGACGGATCCGGACCTGCGCGTGTCCGAGCGATACGACGTGACACGGATCCCGACGTTGATCGCGCTCGATACCGAGAACGCGGAGGTCTGGCGCCACAGCGGGTTGGCAGCCGCTGACACCATCGCCGACGCCCTTGACGACGCCGGCGCATGAGTCAGTTGGCGCCGCTTCGTCTGGGGTTCGCGTTTTCGGCCGGTGTGGCGACGTTTTTCGCCCCGTGTGCCTACCCGCTGTTGCCCGGCTACATCGCGTTCTACCTCGGCGACGCGGCGGGCGACGCACCGGCGGGGGTTCAGCTCCGACGGGCGGGGCTCGTGGCCGCCCTCACCAGCAGCGGCATGCTCGTCGTCTACGCCGCATTGGCCCTCCTCGTGGCCGTTGTCGGGACGGAACCGCTGTCGAACCTCGCCGCCCTAGAGCTGGTGGTGGGCGCCGGACTGGTCGCCCTCGGAGGCGCCGTCGCGACCGGCCGGTACGGCGTCTCCGCGGTGCATATCCGACTGCCGGCCCGTCGTCGGTCCAAGAGCGGCTTCCTGCTGTTCGGCGTCGTCTACGCGGCGGCGGCCGCGGGGTGTACCGCGCCCGTGTTCGTCGGCCTCGCCGGCGTCGCGTTCAGTGCCGGTCCCGTGGGCGCGATCACCGTCTTCGCCGCCTACGCGACCGGAATGGTCCTCCTGATGGTCGCCGTCACGGGAGCGACCGCGCTCGGCTACGACCGGCTCGTCACGCGGCTCGCCGACAGTGGCAACCGGTTCGAACGGCTCACCGGGGCGTTGCTGGCACTCGCCGGACTGGCCCAGCTCTACCTCTTCTTTTTCCGGTACGGCGGGCTGTCGCTGCTCGGTCTCGGCTGAGCGCGGCGGTGGTGCGGCGGCGGAACACGTCGGCGTATGAGTTTTGCGCACGCGGTTCCTGAGGCCGCCATGGACCGCCGTTCGCTCCTCTCGGCGCTCGGGCTGGGGATGAGTGGCTTCGCCGGGTGCGGCGGTGCCGTCGATAGCGAACAGTCCGAGACGCCGACCGACGATGGCCCCGACCGAAACGCGAGTGCGATGGCCGAATACGGCATTCCGTCTACGATCTGCGAGGAGGAGATCAGAGCCGATCCCGGTATCGCCGCCATCACCGACCCGGCCTTCGGTCCCGACTGGGACGAGATAACCCCGGCCCCCGAGTATCGCTTCGACGATGCGACGACGCTCAGCGCCGAACAGACGGTCATCGGGCTGGAGGGCCCCGACGGAACGCGGGCGTACCCGTTGGCGGTCCTCTACATTCACGAGATCGTCAACGACGCGTTCGGGCGGACCGATAGCGGTGAGCGTCGACCGGTGATCGTCACGTACTGTCCGATCTGCCGCAGCGGCCTCGTCGCCGACCGGCGACTCGACGGCGACCCGACCACGTTCCTGGTTTCCGGCCTGCTCTGGCAGCCCGAGTCCATCCGGCAGGCCGCGAGCGAACGGGACAACCGGACGTTCGGTGCCGGACGGACGGGCGGGGAGACCGACCTAGCCCGAGGTGGCAACCTCGTGATGTACGACGAGGCGACGCTGAGCTACTGGAGCCAGATCCTCGGGGAGGCCATCTGCGGTCCCGAGGCGGGCGACCGGCTGCCGATCGTTCCGTCGACGGTGACCACTTGGGGCGAGTGGCGGAGCGAGCACCCGGGGACCGACGTTCTCCTGCCGCCGCCGCACTCGGAGACCGTCGATAGCTGAGTCGCCGCGTCCGGGGCCACGTCGACGTCTGCCGGGGCGAACCGAGGCGGTCTCAGACCGCGAGAATCCGGGGCGAGATTGTTTATTATCGCCTTCCTCTCTCCGCGGTCCGGTCGTTGCCCTCGAAACGTATCAGTCCTGAAAAACGGACGCACAACGTTATATTCCACCGACGTGCGGGCGACGGTATGAGTAAGTCCGGCGAGTACGGGAGCGGAGACTTCGGACGGGGCGAACTGAGCGCCGGTGTGGACGCCGCGGCGCTGGTGGACGACATCGGGCTCGACGCCGAGGAGATCCGGTGGCGCAAGGAGTTCGTCGGCTTCGACGAGGACGACAAACGCCGGCTGAGCCGGTACGAGGAGGCGTTCGCGGAGAACGCCGATCGGATCGCGGAAGACTTCTACGAGAATCTCACCGGTCACGAGCAGACCGTCGACGTCATCGGCCGCTCGGATAAGGGGATCGACCAGCTCAAGCGGACGCAGTCGGCGTACCTCGTGACGCTCGCGGGCGGCGACTACGGTGAGGAGTACTTCGAGGACCGGGCGCGGATCGGGAAGATCCACGACGTGCTGGAGATGCCGATGAAACACTACCTCGGCCAGTACGGCGTGTACTACGACCTCATTCTCCCGCTCATCGGCGACCGGCTCGTCGACTCGCTCACGGACCGGCTGTCGGGCGGGGCGGACGGGGTGACGCCGAGCGCACCGGACGACGCTGACGGCGGGGCCGTCGACGCCGAGACCGAGGCGGCGATAGAAGCGGAAGTCGACGACGCGATCGAGGACCTCCTCTCCGTCCTCCGGATCGTCAACCTCGACATGCAGGTCGTCACGGACACGTACATCCACTCGTACAACGAGAGGCTCTCGAGGGAGATCGAGCGGAACGAGCGCCTGATGGCCGAGGTGGAAGACGAGGTCCGGGAGCCGCTGGGCGACCTCCGGGAGTCGGCGTCGGACGCCGCCGACAGCGCCGCCGCGGTCGACGACGCCTCCGAAGAGCAGTCGCAGCGGGTGGCTGAGATCTCCTCGGAGGTGTCGAACCTCTCGGCGACGGTCGAGGAGGTGGCATCGACCGCCGACGAGGTCGAACGGACGAGCGGCCGAGCGGAGTCGCTGGCGGACGACGGGCGCGCGGCGGCCGACGACGCCGCGGCGGCCATGGACGACATCGGCGCCGCCGTCGACGAGGTGGCCGACGACGTCGAATCGCTCCAAGACCGCGTCGAGGAGATCGACGAGTTCGTCGACGCGATCAACGGGATCGCCGACCAGACCAACCTGCTCGCGTTGAACGCCTCGATCGAGGCGGCCCGCGCGGGCGACGCCGGCGCCGGCTTCGGTGTCGTCGCCGACGAGATCAAGTCGCTCGCGGAGGAGTCGCAGCGACACGCGAGCGACATCGAATCGATGGTCGACGGGATCCGGACCGACACCGAGGACACCGTCGGGAGCCTCTCGGAGACGACCGAGCGGGTCGACGACGGGAGCGAGCGAGTCGGCGACGCGACGGAGAGCCTCGCCGCCATCGCCGAGGCGGTGACGGAGACGGCGGACGGCATCGACGAGGTCTCGGACGTGACCGACGAGCAGGCCGCCGCCGCCGAGGAAATCGCCGCCACGGTCGACGAGGTGGTCCGGCAGTCGAACCGCGTCTCCGACGAGATGCGGGAGCTGGCGGCCGAGAGCGAGCGTCAGGCCGAGACGGTCGAGGAGGTGGAACGCGCCGTGCGCCGGTTGGGTACGGGCGACGACGTCGGGGGAGTCGGGAGCGCCGACGACGACGGGGGCGACGGGGCGGTCGCGATGGGGACCGACGGCGGGCGGTCGACCCCGGCGGGGCTCCCCGAGGGAATGCCCGACTTCGTGATCGAGCGGCTCTCCGACGAGGAACTGCGGGCGATCGCGGACGGCGAAGCAGACGTGGACGACCTGCTGTGAGCCGCTGACGCGACCCGATGTGAGCCGGGATCAAGGCGCGAAGTAAGCGTCCGGCCCCCGGACGCCCCGAAGCTCGCGGAGCGGTGAGGCGCCGCACCGCCCGCAGGCGTCCGGCTCTTCGGGGTCGTCGGGCAGCGCGAACACCGTCTCGCAGGCGTCGCAGGCGACGTAGCGGAGCGCGAGCGACGGAGTGTCGGCCATGACGGTGGTAGGGGGCCGGCCCACTTGAACCGACGCCCGAGTCCGCCCCTACCGACCGGACCCCGCGTCGGCGGACGCGTCGAGCCGTCGCTCGTACTTCGCCAGCGACTCGGCGAGCGCGTCGCCGGCGTCGACGTCGGCGGTCTCGGCGAGCGCCAGCAGCGCGAACAGCGCGTCGCCGAGCTCGTCGCTCGCGATCGCGGCGGCGTCCGGGTCGCTCCCGTAGTCGGTCGAGGTCGCGACCTCCTTCGCGACCTCGCCGACCTCGCTCTCCAAGTCGAGGACGCGGTACGCGAGGTCGGTCTCCAGCCCGTGCTCGGCGACGAACGCGGCGACGCGGTCCTGCTCGTCCATGAGCGTCGCCTCTGCGCGGCCGGAAAAGAAGCTCCCGATCCGAACGGCGGTCCCCGATCCGAACGGTGGCGAGGACGGCCGGTCACGGAACCCATAAGACGCGAGCGGCCCCACAGACCGTATGAAGATCGCGATACTCGGCGGTACCGGCGACATCGGCGAGGGGCTCGCGCTCCGGCTGGCGGCCGACACCCCTCACCGCGTCTCGATCGGCTCGCGGGAGGCGGAGAAGGCGGAGACCAAGGCCGAGGAGTACACCACCGAACTGGAGAGCCGCGGCCTCGACGCGGCGGTCGAGGGCGCCGAGAACGCGGCGGCCGCCGCCGCGGCCGCGATCGTCGTCCTCGCCGTGCCGCCGTACCACATCGGCGACACGGTCGAGGCCGTCGCGGACGAGCTGGACGACGGCGACGTCCTCGTCTCGCCGGCGACGGGGATGAAACGCGACGACGAGGGGTTCCACTACCACAAGCCCGGCGCGGGCTCGGTGGCGCGGATCGCGGCGGACGCCGCGCCGGAGGGCGTCGCCGTCGTCGGCGCGTTCCACAACCTCGCGGCCGCCCGGCTCGCGAACCTCGACGCCGACCTCGGGATCGACACGCTCGTGATCGGCGACGACGAGGACGCGAAGCGAACGGTCGCGGACGTCGCGGAGGGAATCGAGGGACTCCGCGCGCTCGACGCCGGCGGGATCGCCAACGCGCCCGAGATCGAGGGGCTCACCCCGTTGCTTATCAACGTCGCGAGCAACAACGACGGGCTCCACGACCTCGGCGTTCGATTCACGTAGTCGCCCGCGGCCGCCGTTCCGTTAGGCCTTTGCGCGGCCGGCCCGTCCGGGCAATAGATGGAGTACCTGGAGCGCCGGGTCGCGCTGGTCGAGGACCGGCTGGAGGCCGTCATCGACGAGGTCGAGCCCGACGAGCTGTCCGACGAGGTCGGCCACGTCGTCCTCGCCGGCGGCAAGCGGGTCCGCCCGGCGGTGACGATCCTCGCCTGCGAGGCGTTCGACGGGGACCCCGAGGACGCCGTCGACTTCGCGGCCGGAATCGAGTTCGTCCACAACGCGTCGCTCGTGATCGACGACATCATCGACCGCTCGGAGGTCCGACGCGGCACCCCCTCCGCGTGGGCGGAGTTCGGATACGGCCCGGCGATCGTCGCCAGCGACGGCCTGCTGGGCGAGGCGTTCGGGCTGTTCTCCGCGGAGCCGCGCGCGATGCGGACCGTCGCCGAGGCGATGGTCGAGCTCGGCGAGGGCGAGGCGACCGAGCTCGCCGACCGCCCGACGACGGAGGCGGAGTACATGGAGCTCGCCCGTCGGAAGACCGGCGCGCTGTTCCGGGCCGCCGCCGAGCTCGGCGCGGTCGCCGGCGGCGCCGACCCCCACGCGATCGACTCGTTCGGCGAGTACGCCGAGCGCGTCGGCATCGCGTTCCAGATGCGCGACGACGTGCTCGACGCGACCGCCGACGCCGACGAGCTCGGCAAGCCGACGGGACAGGACGCGGAGATGGACCGGCCCTCGGTGGTGCAGGTCACCTCGCTGTCCCCCGAGGAGATCGACGAGCGGGCCCGCGAGCAGTCGGAGCTCGCCCTGGCCGCGCTCGACGACGCCGACCCGCCCGAGACGGAGGCGATCGAGTACCTCCGCGACCTCGCGGAGTTCGTCGTCGTGCGGGAGCGGTAGACGGCGACCACGCGACGAGGCCGCACGCGTCACCGTCGGTTTATCTCCTCAGACGACGTATACGGGGCGATTATGTCTTCGACAGTAGTCTCGTCCGACCCGGAGCAGTCGCTCGTCGCGACCGTCACCACCGAAACCGTCGCCGGCCGCGAGATCGCGGAGGTGCTGGGTATCGCCCGCGGCAACACCGTGCGAGCGCGGAACGTGGGCCGAGACATCACGCAGGGGATCCGGAACCTCGCCGGCGGTGAGCTCAAGGCCTACTCGACGCTGCTCGCGGACGCCCGGGATCAAGCGATCGAGCGGATGGAGGCGGACGCGATCGAGATGGGCGCCGACGCCGTCGTGAACGTCCGGATGGAGACGTCGGAGGTGACGCAGGGCGCCTCGGAAGTGATCGCGTACGGGACGGCCGTCAGGCTCGCCTGAGCGGTCGTTCGTCGAACGAGCGACTGCGCTCCGAAGTCGGGTTTCGGTCTGAATCGAACTTCGTTCGACGTGGGCGGTCCCCGGCGAGCCTCCCTGTGTCGCGACGCGACCGCCGAGCCCCGCGGCCGGGTCGGGTCCGCTCAGTCGTCGTCGCCCGCGGTCCGGGCGTTCTCCTCGATCGGCTCGCTCTCCCAGTAGGAGTGGTCCTCGTCGGCGCGGAAGCACGTCGCCGAGCGCCGAGCGCCGACGTCGTACGCCGGCGGCGACGACTCGCGGCAGGCCGCCCGCGCCTCTGGACAGCGGGTGTGGAAATGACAGCCCGCGGGCGGGTTCCGCGGCGACGGCACGTCGCCGTGGAGCGTCTCGAAGTCGCCGTCCCGCTCGTCGGTCGTCACCCGGGGGACGCTGGACAGCAGCGCCTCCGTGTACGGGTGCGCCGGGTCCGCGAAGATCTCGTCGACCGGCCCGGTCTCGACGATCTCGCCGAGGTACATCACGGCGACGCGGTCGCAGATGTGCCGGACCACGCTGAGGTTGTGCGCGATGAAGAGGTAGGTGAGACCGAAGTCGTCCTGGAGGTCGTCGAGGAGGTTGAGGATCTGCGCCTGCACCGAGACGTCGAGCGCCGAGACGGGCTCGTCGAGCACGATGAACTCCGGGTCGACCGCGAGCGCCCGTGCGATCCCGATCCGCTGGCGCTGGCCGCCCGAGAACTCGTGCGGGTAGCGGTCGATCTGGTCGGCCGACAGGCCGACGCGTTCGAGCAGGTCGCGGGCGGTCTCGCGCCGCTCCCCCTGATCGGCGATCCCGTGGATCCGGAGCCCCTCGGTGACGATGTCGCCAGCGGTCATGCGCGGGTCGAGGCTGGAGAACGGGTCCTGGAAGACGATCTGCGCGCGCCTGCGGAACGCCGTCAGCTCCGCGTCGGTCATCTCCAGCAGGTCCGCCCCGTCGAACGAGATCCGGCCGTCGGTGGCCTCGCGCAGGCGAAGCACGGTCTCGCCCGTCGTCGACTTGCCGCAGCCGGACTCGCCGACGAGCCCGAGCGTCTCGCCCTCGGCGACCTCGAAGGAGACGCCGTCGACGGCCTTCACGCTCTCCTCGTCGGCGCCGAGCAGCCGGTCGAGGAGCGACTGCTCGTCCGCGTAGTACTTCCGGAGCCCCTCGACGGAGAGGAGGGGGTCGGCGGCGTCGGCGGGCCCCTCGGCGTCGCTCATTCCGCGTCACCCCCGAAGTGGTCCTCCGGAAGCGCCTCGCTCGGGTCGTACGGGCGGTCCGCGAGGACGCACTTCGCCCCGTGTTCGGCCTCGGCGTCGACCACGCGCTCCGCGGGCTTCTCCAGACAGGACTCCATCGCCTTCGGACAGCGGTCGGCGAAGTAACACCGGTCGTCCATCTCGGAATCGACCAGTCCGGGGACGTTCCCCTCGATCGGTTGGAGCCGCGGGCGCGGGTCCTCAAGGTCCGGGATCGATCCGAGCAGCCCCTCGGTGTACGGGTGGACCGAGTCGTCGAACACCGCGTCGAGCGTCCCGCGCTCCACCACCTCGCCAGCGTACATCACGCAGACCCGGTCGCACATCTCCGCGATGACGCCGAGGTCGTGCGTGATGAGCACGATGCTCATCCCGCGGTCCGCCTGGACCTCCCGCAGGAGGTTGAGGATCTGCGCCTGGATCGTGACATCGAGCGCGGTCGTCGGCTCGTCGGCGATGAGCACGTCGGGCTCGCCGGCCAGCGCCTGCGCGATCATCGCGCGCTGGAGCATCCCGCCGGAGAACTCGCCGGGGTACTCGTCGACGCGTTCCGCCGGGTCGGGGATCCCGACCTGTTCGAGCAGCTCGATCGCCCGGTCGACGCTCTCGTCGCTGGTGTAGCCGCGGCCGGGGACGATACCGTCGAGGAGGTACTGGCCGAGCCCGTACCCCTGGGTCCGCGAGCGGGTCGATCGCGGGTTCGCCTTCGCGCGCCGCTGTACCTCCACCGCCTCGGCGATCTGCTCGCCGACGGTGATCGAGGGGTTGAAGCTGCTCATCGGGTCCTGGAAGATGGTGCTGAACGACGGGCCGCGGAGCGACCGCCGGACGCGCGGCGGGACGGTCCGGAGGTCGACGTGGTCGCCGTCGACGCCGACCGCGTCGCTCGCCCGGAACTCCTCCGCGAGGTCGGGGTTCCGGTACCACACCTCTCCATCGGTGATCCGACCGGGCGACTCGACGAGGTCGATGAGCGACAGCGCGGTCACCGACTTCCCGGAGCCCGACTCGCCGACGATCCCGAGAATCTCGTTGTCGCGGAGATCGAACGAGACCGACTCGACCGCGTTGATCTGCCCCTCCTCGGTGAAGAAGCGGGTCGAGAGGTCCGACACCGAGAGCACGTCGTCGCTCCGCAGCGCGGGGTCTGGCCGCACGCCCTGGCTCATGCGGCACCCCCTTCGCCCTCGATGCCCGGGTCGAGCGAGTCGCGGAGCCAGTCGCCGAGGAGGTTGATGCCGATCACGGAGAGCATGATCGCGAGCCCGGGCAGCGACGCGATCCACCACTGGCCCGACGAGATATAGTCGCGCCCCTGCGCGATGTCGAAGCCCCACGAGAGCGTCGTCCCCGAGAAGCCGAGGAACGACAGGGAGCTCTCCAGGAGGATGATCGCCGCCACCTGCACCGTCGCGAGGACGATGATCGGCGTGATCGCGTTCGGGAGGACGTGGTTCCAGATGATCGAGGTGTCGTCGGCTCCGAGCGCCCGGGACGCCTTGACGTACTCCTGACTCCGCAGGGAGAGCGCCTCCCCGCGGGCGACGCGGGCGAACCACACCCAGTTGACGAGCCCGACGACGATAACCACGGTTATCGGGAGCACGAAGCTCTCCGGCATCTCCGGCGCGAGGCCGGCGACGACGAACGGGTCGGGGATGTTGACCGCCGCCCGTCCCCACAGCCCGATGAGCGCGACGGCCAACACGAGCGACGGGAACGCGAGGCTGACGTCGGCGATCCGCATCAGGACGTCGTCGACGTTCCCGCGGTGATAGCCCGCGAACAGCCCCACCGGGACGCCGACGAACGCCGCCAGAAGCGTCCCGAGCACGCCGACGACCAGCGACGTCCGGGCGCCGTAGATGATCCGCGAGAGCATGTCTCGCCCGAGGCTGTCGGTGCCGAGCGGGTGCGCCGCGTCGGGGGTGATCTCGACGGTCTCGGTCACGGTCTGGATCTCCCCCTCGACCATCTGCGAGGTCGTCCGCTCGGTGGTCTCGCTGAAGCCGAGCGGCGGGAGCTCGCTCTGGTCGAGCTGCTGTTCGGTCGGGTCGTGCGGCGCGATGAAGGGCGCGAACGCGGCGGTAAACAGGATACCGACCACGAGCAGCAGGCCGATCTTCGCGAGCGCGCTGTTCCTGAACTCCTTCTTGAGATTTCGGATGACACGTGCGGAAACCATCAGTCGTTCACCACTTGGGGGTCGAGATACGCGTAGACGGCGTCGACGAGGACGTTCACGAGGACGAAGCTGGTGCCGATGACGATGAGACTCCCCTGTAACACCGGCCAGTCGCGGCGGTTGATGCTGTCGATGACGAGGGTGCCGAGCCCCGGCCACGAGAACACCGCCTCGGTGATGACCGCGCCGCCGATCAGCGTGCCGAGCTGGAGGCCGAGCACCGTGATCACCGGGATGAGCGTGTTCCGGAGCGCGTGTTTGTAGCGGACCAGCGTGTTCGGGAGTCCCTTCGCCCGCGCGGCCTGCACGTACCCCTTACCGAGCTCGTCTAACATTCCGGAGCGGGTGAGCCGCGTGATCAGCGCCATGAAGTACGTCCCTAAGGCGATCGCGGGGAGAGTGATGTACGCGAGCCACGCGAGCAGCGTCCCGACGAACGGGTCCGATCCGACGATCGACACCGCCACGTCGCCGACGTCGACGCCGCGACCGCTGGTGTTGAACACGTCGAACTCAACCGCGAAGACCAAGATGAGCATGATTCCCAGCCAGAAGTTCGGCGTGCTGATCCCGCCGAGCGAGAACAGCGTCGCGCCGTAGTCGACCGGCTGGTTGCGCCGGGTCGCGCTGAGCACGCCGAGCGGGATCGACAGGGCGATGGCGACGACGCTCGCGGCGAGCGCGAGCTCGACCGTCGCCGGCAGCCGCGCGAACACGAGCCCGACGACCTCCTGCCCGCGGATGTACGAGAACCCCATGTCGCCGCGGAGGAGGTCGAAGATGTACTGTCCGTACTGGACGTAGAGCGGCTGGTCTAAGCCGAGCTCGGCGGCGATCGCCTGTCGCGTCTCCTGGCTCGCGTCGAGCGGTGCGACGGCGTTGATCGCGCTCCCGGGGGTGACGAAGCGGAGCGCGAACACGACGGTGACGACCCCCCAGACGACGCCGAGTCCCTGGAGGCTTCTTTTGAGTACGAATCTCCCAAATGACATTGATGAGTTCGGGGCGGTCGTCTGGCGTTACTGTTGGGTGGCCGTGTCGGGGTCGATGAACTCGTCGGCTCGCGGCTCCCACGAGATGTCGCTGGAGACGCCGTAGACGCTGAACTGCTGGTGGAGGAACACCCACGGGGCGAGGTCGTGGGCGAGCTGGTTCGCCTCCTGGAGGATCTCGACGCGCTCGTCGGGGTCCTCGGTGCTCTCCGCGTCGACCATGAGCTGGTCGAGCTCCTCGTTTTCGAGGATCGTGAGCGCGCCCTCCGTGGTCATGAGCGGCGTGATGGTCTGGCTCCCGTCGAACTCGCCGTTCCCCCAGCCGAGAAGGTTGAAGTGCGGCTTGTCCTCGATGTTCCCCGTCGTGATGTCCTGGACGAGCGAGGAGAACTCGCGCTGTTCGAGGCTACAGGAGACGTTCGACAGCGAGTCGATCTGGTTCGCCGCGGCCTGCGCGATCTCGACGTCGCCGAGGTAGCGCCCGATGGGCGTCTGCAGCGTGATCTCGACGCCGGCGTGGCCGGACTCGTCGACCAGCCGCTCCGCCTCCTCGGGGTCGTACGGGTACGGCTCGATGTCGGGGTTGTGACCGACGTGGCCCTCGAGGGTGGGCTGGCCGGTGATGTTCCCGAAGCCGTTGAGGACGTTCTCGATGATGCTCTCGACGTCGACCGCGTGGTTCATCGCCTGCCGGAACTGCTGGCTGGAGAACGGCTCGACGTCGTAGCGCATCTGCAGGAAGATGATCCGGGCGCTCGGCACGGAGTTGATCCCGGCGACGTCGGAGCTCTCGACGCGCGAGACCTCCTGCGGCGGCACGTTCGTCACGATGTCCGTCTCCTCCGCGAGGAGGCGGTTCACGCGCGTGCTCGACTCGCTGGAGGCGCTCATCGTGAGCGCGTCGACCGGGACGTCGCCGCCCCAGTAGTCGTCGTTCGGCTCGTAGGCGACCTCGTTGCCGGAGTCGTACTCCGTGACGACGAACGGGCCGGTGCCGTTCGTGTTCCGGTTGATGAAGTTGCCGTCGTTCTCCTCGATCCACGACTGCTGCACGATCTCGCCGTTCGTCGCGAACAGCTGGAAGGCGATCGGGTTGAAGCCCTCGAAGCTCACGGTCACCTCGCCGTCGCCGGCGACGACCTCGCTGACCGAACCGAGGTCGTTCTTCTGCGGGCTGGCGATACCGACGTCGTCGTCGACGATCCGCCGGATGCTGAACCTGACGTCCTCGGAGGTGACCGGGTCGCCGTTGTGGAAGGAGGTGTCGCGGAGCACGAACCGGACGCTGCCGTCCTCGGTGCGCTCCCAGTCGGTGGCGAGTCCTTCGATGATCCCGCCCTCCTTGTCGCGGTCGAGCAGGCCCTCGTACACCTGCCCGACGATGATCTCCGTGTTCGTCTCCGCGTGGTCCTGCGGGTCGAGCCCGGAGTCCATCTGGCCCATGGTGACGCCGAGTTCGAAGGCCTCGTCGCCGCCGTCGTCGCCGTCGGACCCGTCCGAACCGTCCGAGCCGTCCGTGCCGTCGTCGCCGTCGGACCCGTCCGAACCGTCCGAGCCGTCGCCGCCGTTCCCGGAGCAGCCGGCGAGGCCGACCGCGGCCGCGGTGCCGGCGTACGTGAGCATCGTCCGCCTGTTGATCCGATCGTCGTTGTCAGAACGCATAGCATACCACATACGAGGCAACGTTATGAACCTAACGACGCGAACGCACCCGTCAGCCGTCACGTCGCGCGGTTTCTGTCACGGCGACTGGACAACTATTTACGATCCCGGCGGGTCCACGAGGACATGCGACGGACGGATCCGGGCGAGCGCTGGGGAGACGTGGTCGCCGACAGCGACGCGACGGCGACGGAGTACCGCGACCGGGGCTGGACGGCGGTCGCCGCCCACCCCGGCGACGTGAACCCGGTCGCGGACGCGGCGCGGATCGACGTGCTGCTCCCCGGCTCGGAGTTCGAGGAGACGAGCGCGGTCGTGGGCGACACCGACGTCGACTCGGTTCGGGTGTACGCCGCCGCGGCCGGGGGCGTCGAGTACCGCCTCGTCGTCGCGGAGGACGGCGACGCCGAGGTCGCCGTCTGCGTGCCGACGTACCTCGGCGCCGACGAGCTGGAGTCGCTCAGGGCGGGCGCCGACGCGGCCGGCGCGCTCACGGTCCGGCTCCGCCCCCTCGACGACCGGGACGTGGTCGAGATCGACGTGAGCGATCCGGCCGTCTTCTTCGACGCGACGGCCGACGCCTGAGCCGAGACTCTCTCGATGCGACGGCGGATCCGTGAGCCGAGACTTCCCGGCGACGGATCCGTGAGCCGACCCCATGTCACGCACACACATGTGTATCTCCTCCGGAGAACACTTCGACGTATTCATACTTGTGCGATCACGATCATCTGCATGAACCGAGCAGAGAAGGCGGCCCTCCAGCTGCAGGCGGTCGCCGTGTTGCGGATGTTGAAGGAGACGCGAACGTACGAGGAGCTCTCCGAGGTGACCGGGCTCCCCTCCGGCGACCTGAACCGGTACGTGAACGGCCACGTGTTGCCCGGCGCCGACCGAGCGAGCGAGGTCGTCGAGGCGGTGGGCCGCGACGCGCTCGCCGACGAGCTGATCGCCCGCGTCGAGTTCGACGACGAGGGGTACGTCGACAACTCCGGCGTCGTCTTCGACCAGTCGTTCCTCGACCTGGTCGCGCCCGTCGCCGCGGAGACGTTCGCGTTCGAGTCGCCGGACGTCGTCCTCACCGCCGCCACCGACGGGATCACCCTCGGCGCGGCGATGGCCTCCTTCTTCGACGCCCGCCTCGCGTACGCCAAGAAGTCGAAGGAGACCGCCGTCGAGGAGTTCATCGAGTCGCGCCAGCGGCTCGCCTCCGGCATCGAGCTCACATACTACCTCCCCGCGAGCGCGGTCGACGCCGGCGACACCGTGCTCGTCGTCGACGACCTGATCCGGTCGGGAGAGACCCAGGAGCTCCTCCTCGACATCGCCCTCCAGGCCGACGCCGACGTCACCGGCGTCTTCACCCTCATCGCCGTCGGCGACGAGGGGATGGAGCGCGCGCGAGCGATCACGGACGCGCCGGTCGGCGCGCTGACGACGTTCGAGTAACCCGCCGGCGGCCGTCGGGTGACGCGCCGGTCGGCGCGTTCGCGACCCGCGGGGAGTCGCTCGCGCGGGTCGGCGGTCGCGCTCAGAGAAGGGGAGTAAACACGTTCGCGCATTTTCTTTAGATTATTGACGCCTAAAGCGGCGTATTAATACACGTGTATGTGTATTCTCCGCGCTCGTTCAGCAAGGCTTATCATCCGATACGAAAGTAGACACATCCGTTCAATGGGGCTTACAGATACGCTGGCTGCGCGGTTCGACGTGGAGGCGCACGACTCCGACGTCCGTACGGAGCTGGTCGCGGGGCTCACCACCTTCCTCGCGATGTCGTACATCATCGTCGTGAACCCGTTCATCCTCGCCGAGGCGATCCAGATCCCCGGCTACGAGTTCTTCGAGGTGGTCCAGATGATCGCCATCGCGACGATCCTCTCGTCCGCGCTCGCGACGCTGGTGATGGCGCTGTACGCCAACCGTCCGTTCGGGCTCGCGCCGGGGCTGGGACTCAACGCCTTCTTCGCGTTCACCGTCGTGCTCGGCTTGGGTATCCCGTGGCAGACGGCCCTCGCCGCGGTGTTCGTCGAAGGGATCCTCTTCATGCTGCTCACCGCGGTCGGCGCGCGCGAGTACGTCATCCGGCTGTTCCCCGAGCCGGTGAAGCGCTCGGTCGGCGCCGGTATCGGCCTCTTCCTCCTGTTCATCGGCTTCCAGGAACTCCAGATCGTCGTCCCCGACGACGCGACGCTCGTCACGCTCGGCGGCATCTTCGGCAACCCGTGGGCTATCCTCGGGATCCTCGGGCTCGTGTTCACCTTCGGCCTCTGGGCGCGCGGCGTCACGGGCTCGATCGTGATCGGCATCCTGACGACCTCCGTCGTCGGCTGGGGGCTCACGCTCGCCGGGTTCTTCGACCGCGGCACGATCACGCCGGAGACGCTCCCGAGCGCACAGTACGACATCTCGCCGCTCGCGGGGGCGTTCGTCGACGGGCTCTCCGGGGTCGACCCGCTCACGTTCGGTCTCGTCGTGTTCACGTTCTTCTTCGTCGACTTCTTCGACACCGCCGGGACGCTCATCGGCGTCTCGCAGTTCGGCGACTTCCTCGACGAAGACGGCGACCTCCCCGACATGGACAAGCCGCTGATGGCCGACGCGGTGGGGACGACCGCCGGCGCGGTGCTCGGCACCTCCACGGTGACGACGTACATCGAGTCGTCGACCGGCGTCGAGGAGGGCGGTCGCACCGGACTGACGGCCCTCGTCGTCGCGCTGCTGTTCCTCGGGTCGCTCGCGGTGATCCCCGTCGTCGCCGCCATCCCGGAGTACGCCTCCTTCATCGCGCTCATCGTCGTCGGCGTGATGATGCTGCAGGGGCTCGTCGAGGTGGACTGGTCGGACCCGGCGTGGGCCGTCTCCGCGGGGCTCACGGTCACCGTGATGCCGTTCGCCTACTCGATCGCCGACGGGCTGGCCGCCGGTATCGTCGCCTACCCGCTTATCAAGGTCGCCGTCGGCGAGTACGACGAGGTCGCGCTCGGCCAGTACGTCATCGCGGCGCTGCTCGTCGTCTACTACGTCCTGCAGACGCGCGGCGTCATCCTGTAGCCCGACCGCCGCCCGTGCGCGCGGCGCGCACCGCCCACCGTACTTCTTTACGCGTCTACGCCCTACCGATGGTGATGGCAAATCTGACGCTCTACGAACTGGAGGGATGTCCCTACTGCGCGAAGGTGAAGACGAAGCTCGCCGAGCTGGACGTGGAGTACGAGTCGGTGATGGTGCCGCGCTCGCACTCCGAGCGCACGGAGGTCGAGGAGCTGAGCGGGCAGACCGGCGTGCCCGTCCTCGTCGACGAGGCGAACGGGATCGAGGGCATGTCCGAGAGCGACGACATCGTCGAGTACCTCGAGGAGACGTACGGAAGCGCGAGCTGATCCGACGGAGCAGTTCCTGACCGTCAGCGGCGGCGATCGACGGTCGCGCCGGCGGTTCGCGGTCGCGATCGCGAGGCTATTTATCCGACGGTCGCCACGTGCGGAGCGTGCGACTCGTCCACCGCAACGCGGAGTCCGACGGCGACGCGGGGCCCGACGGCGACGCGGGGCCCGACGCCGACGACCGGAAGTCGACCGTCCTCGCCGACGACGTCGACGTCGCCCGGTCGACGCTCGAACAGGGCCGCGGACTGATGTTCAGGCGCGCCGTCCCCGACGGCTACGCGCTCGTCTTCCCCTTCGAGGAGGCCGACGCGCAGTGGCTCCACATGCTGTTCGTCCCGTTCGCGATCGACGCGCTGTGGCTCGTCGACGGCGAGGTGCGAAAGCGGAAGCGGCTCGCCCCGTTCGTCGGACTGGGCCGGGGGCGGGCCGACACGGTCGCCGAGCTCCCCGCGGGCGCCGCCGCCGACGTCGCCGTCGGCGACGAGGTCCGGCTCGTCGAGTGACCGGAGCGACGGCTCGGGCGCGTCCGACTCACTCCCCGTCGACCGTGCGGAGCTCCATCTCGATCCGCGTGCCGCCGGCCTTGCTCTCGCCGATGTCGAAGCCCCCGCCGCCGGCGCTGACGATCCAGTTCACGTACCAGAGTCCGAGCCCGCTGGCGTGCTCCAGCGGCGTCTCCTCGCCGGTGAGCACCGCGCGCTCGACGGGCGGGATCCCCGGACCGTCGTCGGCGACGACCAGCGACGTCCACGACTCGCTGGGGAGCTCGGCGGCAGTAACGGTCACCGAGGGGCGGTCCGCGTCGCCGTGTCGGATCGCGTTGTCGACGAGCTCCGCGATCGCCTCGGCGAGGTAGCCGACCGCCGACACCGTGATCCCCTCCGGGACGTCCACCTCGATGTCGGCGCGGTCGCGGAGCTCCGACGGAACCGTCACCAGCGCCTCCTCGACCTCGTCCGCGAGGTCCGTCGGCCGGGGAGTGGGCCGGTCGGCGAGCAGCCGCTCGACCCGCCGCGAGGTCTCGCCGACGCGCAGCAGCCGCTCCGCGGTGTCGACGACGCGCTCGAGCTCCGCGGCGAGCGTCGGGTCCTCGACCTCGCCGATCGCCCGCTGCGTGAACCCCGTGACGACGTTGAGGTCGTTCCGGAAGTTGTGGCGGAGCACCCGAGTCAACACGGCGAGCCGCTCCTCTCGGAGGGACGCCTCGGTGACGTCCTCGCCGACCCCGACCGCGCCGACGACCTCGTCGCCGTCGGTGACCGGGCCGAGCGAGAGCCGGTACGGGACGCGCTCGCCCGAACGGGTGACGAGCGTCGCCTCGCACTCGGCGTTCTCGGCCTCGCGGTAGACGGACTGGAGCGCAGCGGCGACGGCGTCGTGGCTCTCGTCGTCGAACAGCGACGTCAACGCGGTCCCGGAGAGCCGCTCGTCCTCGTAGCCGGCGTCCGCGGCGAGCCGGTCGTTCCACCGCGAGAGGGTGCCGCGCTCGGTGCACTGGAACAGGGCGACCGGAACCGTCGCGGCGACCGCGTCGGTGACTCGGAGCTGCGACCGGAGGCGTTCCTCGGCGGTGACCCGGTCGGTGACGTCGGTCAGACCGACGATCAACCACTCGCGGTCGGCGACCGTGGCGGCGCGGACGGCCAGTTCGAGGCGCCGCATCGGCGCGCTCGCGACGGTCCACTCGAAGCGGGTGACGCCGTCGCCGTCGGGCGGGGCGCGGACGGCCGCGCCGATCGGGTCGCCGGCGACGGTCGCCGCCGCTTCGCCGAGGTCGTCGAGCCCCATCAGCGTCAGCGTGCCGCGGTCGCGGTCGAGCAGATCGGCCGCCGGCGGGTTCGCCGCGCGGATCGCGAGGCTCCCCGGATCGCACGCGAGCGCCGGCGTCGGAATCGCGTCGACGAACGAGCGGAGGACGCGCGGGACCGCCTCGCCGCCGGGCGCGCTCAGCGACCCCTCATCGGCGGCGCGGTCTCTCTCGCCGGCCGAGAGGCCGCCGTCCGCGTCCCCGTCAGCGTCGCTGTCGCGACCCATACGTAGCGCGACTGACGCGTCCCGCGCTTATGTGTCTGTGGGTCGGAAAGTCGGAGACGCCGGGAGCGTCAGTCCGCCTTCGCCTGCCAGTCCCGAACGGTGTCGGCGCCGACGCCGTCGACGTCGGCGGCGAGATCGTCCGGGTCGGCGGATTTGAGATCGTCGACGCCGTCGACGCCGACGTTCTGCAGCTTCTCGGCCGTCTTCTCGCCGATCCCCTCGACCGTCTGGAGCTCCGAGCCCTCCTGGCGGGCGGTGAACTCGCGGTAGTTACAGATCGGACAGCCGAGCTCCCACGGCTCGTCGCCGGAGTGGACCCGGAGGTGCGGGAGGTCGTGTTCCTCGCAGCGCTCGTCGGTGACCTCGATCTCGCCGCGGCGGGGGAGCGGCAGCGAGTAGTCGCAGTCGGGGTAGCGCGTGCAGCCGACGAGCCGGGAGCCGGAGCGGAGGCGTTTGATGGCCAACTCTCCCCCGTGCGTCTCACCGCACTCCGGACACGCACCGATCACCTCGTCCTCTTGATCGTCGGCCTCGTCGGCCTTACACTGCGGGCACCCGTGGACGAACGTCTTCCGGCCCGCGAGCATCTTCACGTGCCGGAGGTCGTGCGCCTCGCAGGTCTCGTCGAGGATGAGCGGCTTCCCGGTGGAGGGGAGCGGGAGGGTGTGCTCGCAGTCGGGGTAGCCGTCACAGCCCACGAAGTACGAGCCCTGTCGGGACTTCCGGACGAGGAGGTCCGCGCCGCACTCGGGACAGGGGCCGAGCGTCTTGTCCGCCTTCAGCGACTTCTGCAGGTGGTCGCCGACCGCGTCGCGGGACTCGGTGAGGTCGTCGAACACGCGGTCGAGCAGCTCGCGGGACGCCTCGGTCACCTCGTCGTACCCCTTCTCGCCGGCCGCGATCGCCTGCATGTCCCGCTCCAGTTGGGCGGTCATCTCCTCGCTGACGATGTGCTCCGCGAACTCCTCGGCCGCCTCGACGACCGCCTCCGCGAGCCGGGTCGGCCGCGGCGGGTCGCTCTCGATGTAGTTGCGGTCGTACAGCTTCTCGAGGGTGCGGTGGCGGGTCGCCTTCGTGCCGACGCCGCGCTTCTCCATCTCCTCGATGAGCCGCGACTGGCCGTACCGGCGGGGCGGCTGGGTCTCCTTCGCGTCCGTGCGGCGGCCGTCGAGCGCGAGCCTCTCGCCGACCTCGACGTCGGGGACGATTCGCTCGTCGCTGGAGCGGTACGGGTAGACCTCGTGGTACCCCGCTTCCAGCAGGCGCTTCCCGTTCGCCTTGAGCCGGAGCCCGCCGTCGGCGGCGAGGTCGGCGGGACCGTCGGCGTCCGCCGGGTTCCGGAGGGCGGCCCGTCCGTCAGCGCCCTCGGCGACCGCGGTCGCCTCGCCGTTCGCGAGCGCGACGACGCGGAGCCGCTCCCACGTCGCGGGCTCGGCGCAGGTCGCGAGGAAGCGGCGGACGATAAGCTCGTACACCTCCCACTCGTCCTCCGAGAGGTCCGACGCCGACGGGAGCTCGCCGGTCGGGTGGATCGGCGGGTGGTCGGTCGTCTCCTCGTCTCCCTCGGTGGGCTCGATCTCCTCCTGGTCGAGGAGGGACTTCGCGTCTTTCCCGAACGTCGAGGCGGCCGAGAGCTCCTCGATCAGCTCGCGGGGCTCCAGATCCTCGGGGTACACCGTGTTGTCCGTCCGCGGGTAGGTGACGTAGCCGGCGGTGTACAGGTCCTCCGCGAGCGACATGGCGCGCTGGGCGGAGTGGCCGAGCGAGCCCGCCGCCCGGATGAACGCCGTGGTGTTGAACGGGGTTGGCGGCTCGTCGGTCCGAGTCCGGCGGCGCACGTCGTCGACGACGGCCTCGTCGGCCGCCGCCAGGGCCTCGGTAAGCACCTCCGCGACGTCGCCGTCCCAGACGCGCTGGGCCTCGTTGCCCTCGTCGTTCAGGTAGAAGTAGCGCGCCTCGAACGGGTCGCCGCCGGACTTCGTCAGCTTCCCGTACAGCTCCCAGTACGACTCGGGATCGAACGCCTGAATCTCGCGCTCGCGGTCGACGATGAGCTTGAGAGTCGGCCCCTGCACCCGGCCGACCGAGATGAAGTCGTCGCCGAGCTGGCGGGCGGACAGCGAGAGGAAGCGGGTGAGCGCCGCGCCCCACGTGAGGTCGATCACCTGGCGGGCCTCGCCGGCGGCGGCGAGGTCGAAGTCGAGCTCGTCGGGGTTCGCGAACGCCTCGGTGACCTCGTTGTCGGTGATCGAGGAGAATCGGACCCGATCGATGGGGGCGTCCTCGTTGACCTCGCGCACCAGCTCGTACGCCTCCTTTCCTATCAGCTCGCCCTCTCGGTCGTAGTCGGTCGCGATGACGACACGAGAGGCGTTCCGCGCCAGCGTACGGAGCGCGGCGACGATCCCCTCTTGAGTCGGCTCCTTGGTGACCGGCGCGTCGATGAGCTCGACCGGCTCGACGTCGCGCCAGTCGTTGTACTCGGCCGGGAAGTCGACCCCGACGACGTGGCCCGAGAGGCCGATACAGCGCTTGCCGCCCCACTTGTACACGTTGACGTCGTTCTTCCGCTCCGTCGTCGCGGACTCGCCGCTCAGGATGTCGGCGATGCGGCGCGCCGCGTTGTCCTTCTCCGTAATTATCAGCTCGGGGCCGCGACTCATTGCACCGGGATACGCCGCTCTCCCGTCTAAAGGTTTCGTGATACAGCCTAAGATCGCCCGCACGCGCGACTGCGCGCGATGACCGGGCGTTCTACTCCTCGTCGTTCTCGTCCGGCTCGGTCGGCACGCCGGCGAGGTTCCCGTCCCCGTCGAACAGCTTGGCGCGGAGGAAGCGCGTCCGGTAGCGGTTCGCGCCCTCCTTCGTATCGGCCTCCCGGATCTCGTCGATCCGGCCGTCGGCGACCGCGTCGATGATGTCTTCGACCTGCTCCTTCTCGCTCGGCGTCAGCTCGAACTCGTAGGTCCGGGGCTGCTCGCTCTCCAGCCGCGTCCACTTACGCGCGGCCGAGACGACGACCGAGCAGGGCTCGCGGCAGGGGAAGGCACCGTCGCCGCCGTCGACGTCGAGGTCGGTCTCGTCGTCGTACTCCCACTCCCGGCGCTTCAGGCACTGCGAGTCGTCGCAGCACGCCTCCGCGACCCAGTTGACGTGCTCGTACCCCTCGCCGCGGTCCCACGTCTTCACGACGCCGTAGATGCCGGACTGCCGCGCCATCGTCTCGCGCCAGTGGTTCACGTCGAGCTCGCCCTCGCGCTCGCGGTGCCAGTTGGCGACCGTCGCGGGGTAGATCGTCTCGACCGCCTCGTAGGCGTCTCGCGGACCGAGCTCGGGGAAGACCCACCCGCCCGCGAGCGACGGCGCGGTCTTGAGGGGACGGTAGCGCCCCTGCTCGTCGTACCTGACGAGGTCGCGGGCGTCGAGCGGGTCCTCGTGGGCGTCGAGCTCGTCGACCGAGACGCCGGCGTCGTCGGCGTGGCGCACGTCGTACCGGCGCTCGCCGCGGTCGGTGAGAGTGGCCGTAATCCGCAGCTCCCCCCACGCGCGCTCGACCCCCTCCGCGAGCGCGGCGTACCGGGTCGCCACCGTCGCGCCGTCGGCGTCCTCCAGCCAGCGCAGGAACGCTCGACGGGGGCCGAACTCGCCGACGACGCGCTCGAAGGCGTACCAGTCCGTGACCGCGGGGGCGCGCTCGGCGAGCGCCTCGTGGAGTTCGCCCTCCGTCAGCCCGGTGCGGCGGTCGCCGTCGGCGAGGACGTACCGGTCCTCGTCGATGTCGCCGCGCAGGTCGGGCGCGACGCTGAACCCCTCGAACCGGAGCGGGTCGCCCGGGGTGTGGTCGCTGAGCGCGTCGAGCACCGCGTCGAAGGCGTCGCTCGGGAGGTCGATGTCGGGGGGCTCGGGAGCGGCCCCGGAGTCCGCCGACTCCTCGGCGGGTTCGGACATCGTCAGTCCCCCGTGGCGACGCGGGTGGTCTCGCGCACGTCGTCGAGCGCGGCACCGAGGTCGGCGCCCGCGTCGGCCGCGCGCTCCAAGACGACGTCGGCCATCAGGGGCTCGGTGCCGACGGCGCCGGCGTACCAGATCCGGGTGCCGTCCACCTCGGTCGGCACGTCGTACCCCTCCGTGTAGTCCTCGCAGAGCCCGACGTCCTCCGGGATGTCCTCCTGGGTGTGGTAGCCGTCGGCGATGAACAGCGGGACGAGGACGACGTCGTCGCTCTCGAAGAACTCGGGGAGGTCGTCGACCTCGGGGTCCTCGTCCATGTACAGCGCGCGCACCTCGTCGAAGCGGTCGCGCTCGGCGATCCGGTCGGCGTGGTACTCGATCGCCTTCGCCGAGTTCTCGTTGCGCTCGGTGCCGTGACCGACGACGGCGAGCCCGAAGTCGTCGCCCACGTCGGGGTCACCGGTGACCGACTCCGCGCGCCGGACGATCACGTCGGTCATCGCGCGGTGCGTCCCCACCGGGCCGCAGTAGTGGACCTCCCGGTCGATGTCCTCGGCGACGAGCGTGGCCTGGTCGGCCGAGAGGCCGTCCGAGTCCCACTCGGCGACGTCCCAGCCGTCGAGCCGGAGCTCGCGCGGGATCACCTGCTCGGTGAAGTACCCCTCCGAGACGAACAGCGGGACGACGTAGATCTCGTCGCCTTCGACGGTGCGGAGCACCTCCCGGAAGTGCGGTTCCTCCTTCCAGAAGCCGGTCTTCACCTCGTCGAACGCGCCGGTGGCGCGGATGGTGTCCGCGTGGTCGTACGTCGGCGCGCTCGACTCCGGATTGAGGTGCGAGCCGTGTGCGACGATGACGAGCGACTGCATACACACGCTGAGGGCGCGCCGCTCTTAGGGACTTCGGCACGTGCGGCGCAACGGGAACGCGACGGCGCCGCGTTCAGCCGAGGGGCGCTCCCCGAGCCCGACCGAAATCGCCATGCCGGCCCGCGCCGCACTCCCGACCATGTCGCTGGCAGCCGACACCCGCGAAGCGGCCCGGGCCCGCCCGTTCGTCCTCGACGCGCTCCGCGCCGGCGTGTTGAACCACAGCGCCGCCGCCGCGTGGCTCGCCGACGAGGCCGACCTCGGCGGCGACGGCGACGCCGACACCGACGCGATCGCGACCGCGCTCCGCCGATTCCGGGAGGACCTCCCGGCGTACGCGACCGCCGAGCGCTCGGCGAGCGTGTCGATGCGGAGCGGGGTCGGAGTGGTCGAGGGGGAGCGAGACACCGACGCCGGCACCGATCCCCTCCTCAGTGCCGGCGGTGCGGCGGTCGTCCCCGAGGGGCGCGACACGGCCATCCTCGCGACCGGGGACGTCGACGCCCGAGCGCTCGCGACCGCCGTCCGCCGCCTCGACGCCGTCGACGTCGACGTCGCGGCCGCGGGGGTCGCCGGGGGCGCGCTCGCCGTCGTCGTGGGACGGCGCGACGGCGCGACCGCGGTCCGGGTGGTCGAGGCGGCGCTCTCGGCGGTGCCGAACGAGTGAGGTGCCTGCGGCCGCGATGTCGACCGTGAACCACGTCCCGGACGAGGCGCTCGCGGCCCTCGACGCGTTCGGCGAGGGACACCTCCGCGGCGACCCCGCGCCGGTCAGCGAGCGGCTCCGCTCGGACCTCCGGCTCCGGATCACGACGCTCGACGACGGGCGGACGGCGCGCTGCCGGTTCGAGACCGAGCACACGCGGACGCCGCCGACGCTCCGGGACCGGGGGTCGTTCCTCGCGACGTACGCGGACGGCGTCGACGACCGGCTCCGCGCCTGGGGGATCGAGCCCCCCGACGCGTACGAGTACGTCGGGACGGTCGACGGCTGGCACCGGTACGCCGGGCGGCTCCGACTCCCGTAAGCGGGCGACCCGCGGCGGACGGGAGCCGATCGGGCCGCGTCGGCGACGCCGGGGCGGCAGACGACGACCGCGATGCCGGGGCGGCAGACGACGACCGCGACGCCGGGGCGCGGGAACGCCGGCGCGGCTTTATTTTCCGCGCGTCCGCAGGCGGTCCCGTGCTGCTCACGACCGCGTTCGTCTTCCACGTGCTCTCCGGCGCGCTGTGGACCGGCGCGACGCTGTACGTCGTTTACGCGACCCTCCCGCGTGCGGCCGACGGGACGCTCGGCCGGGCGGCGTTCGTCGACGCCGCGCACCGGCTCCTCATGGTCACGCGCTGGACCGGCGTCGTCCTTCCCGTCATTGGCGCGTACATGATCTGGGCCCTGTACACGCCGCTCGGCCTCCTCACGGCGAGCGGGCGGGGGTGGGCCGTCCTCGCGATGCTCTCGCTGTGGGGAGTCATGAACGGTCTCGTCGAGCTGGGCGTCCTCCGGATGCGCCGCGAGGTCGACCCGGCGCTCGGCTGGGGCGCGTACATGGCCGAGGGATTCCCGATCGACGCGCTGCCCGGCGAAGGAAGCGCGACAGACGTCGACTTGACCCACGAGACCGGCGCGGCCGACGGCGCTCCCGGCCCCGACGCGGAGCGCCTCGCCGCGGTCGGTCACCCGTACCTGCTCGCGAGCGCCGGCCTCGCCGTGCTCCTGCTCGTCGACGCCGCGCTCCTCGCGGGCGGGCTGCCGACGTGAGTCCGGCCCCGGCCCGGAACGCCCAGCCGACCGCCGTGCGACAGCGTTCGCGCGACCCGCATGCTTTTCTAACGCGCTCTGATAGGTACGGGCGATGAACGCCGTCACGCTCGGTCCCGCCGGCACGTACTCACACCGTGCGGCGCGGGCCGTCGCCGCCGAGGTGTCGTTCCGGGAGTCGGTCACCGCCATCGTCGACGCCGTCGCCTCCGGCGAGTTCGAGCGCGGAGTCGTCCCCATCGAGAACAGCATCGAGGGGTCCGTCACGGAGAGCCTCGACGCGCTGGCCGACTACGACGTCGCGGTCACCCGCGAGGTCGTCACCCCGATCCGACACGCGCTCCTCGCGCAGGAGCCCGAGTTCGGGGTCGTCGCCAGCCACTCCCAGGCGCTCGCGCAGTGCCGCAACTGGCTGGAAGAGCACTATCCGGACGCCGGGCTCGAAGCGGTCGCCTCCACCGCCCGCGGGGTCGAGCGCGCCCGCGAGGACGCCCGCATCGCCGGGATCGGCCACCCGGACAACGCCGGCGACGACCTCGAAATCCTCGCGGAGGACATCCAAGACCGCACCTCCAACGCGACCCGGTTCCTCGTCGTCGCGCCCGCGTCCGCCCGCTCCGACGCGGGCGGAAAGACGACCCTGATCGTCTATCCGAACGCGAACTACCCGGGGCTCCTGCTGGAGCTTTTGGAGGCGTTCGCCGACCGCAACCTCAACCTCTCTCGGATCGAGTCGCGCCCGAGCGGTGAGCGCCTCGGCGACTACCTGTTCCACTTCGACGTCGACGCCGGGCTCTACGAGGACCACATGGCGGCCGCCGTCGAGGACGTCGAGGCCATCGCCGACAACGGGTGGGTGCGCGTGCTGGGCTCGTACGACACCGAACACGTGCTGGAGTAGCGGCTCAGCGTCCGATCGCGAAGCCCGTTCCGCGCCCGGCGCTCTCGGTCCGACGCCCGATCGAAACCGGCAACACTGACGGAGATTTGGGTCTCTTTGATGTGGGATTGCGGTTACTTTCACCAAATAGTTGATTGCATACTAAAACGATCTCTCTGACGGGTATATCCCATGAACGCTAACAGACGGACGGTACTCAGGGGCGTCGGCGCGGGAACAGCGGCACTGCTCGGCGGCGTCGGCGCGGCCGCGGCCAGCCCGCCGAGCGAGGGCAAGACGATCGTCGACGTGGCCGACGACGCCGACGGCTTCGACGTCCTCGTCGCCGCGGTCAAGGAGGCGGGTCTCGCCGGCGCGCTGAGAGGAAACCGCCAGTTGACCGTGTTCGCTCCGACCGACGCGGCGTTCGATGACGCCCTCGAGAGCCTTGGCGCCGACAGTCTTGCTGAGGTCGACGACGAGACGCTAGCCAACATCCTCACCTACCACGTCGTGCCCGGCCGTCGGAAGGCGAACTCGATCGTCAACGCGGACGAAGTGCCGACCCTGAACGGCGCGAAAGTCGACGTCGACGGCACCGACCTCAACGGCGATCAGGCCGATATCGTCGCCACGAACATCGAGGCGTCGAACGGCTTCGTCCACGTGATCGACGGAGTGCTGCTGCCGTAGCGCGGCCGCGAGGCTCGATGGTCCCCGCCGGCGTCACGTGCCCTTCCGTCACCTCGTACGGCTATCCGTGTGTTTATATATCCGACTTCCGATGAGTATGTTCGATGGAGCCGGTGCTCTGGCAGGTGCTGGCAGGAACGCGGGGGGGGCCCAACCGCGCGCGATTGCTCCGGGCGCTCGACGAACGACCGCGGAACGCCAACCAGCTCGCCGAGGACCTCGACCTCGCATACAAGACCGTCAGGCACCACCTCGGAGTGCTGGAGGAGAACGACGTGGTCGAGAGCACCGAACAGGACTACGGCGCCGTGTATCTGCCGACGGAACGCACCCGGAACCACTGGGAGACCGTCGAGGACATCATCGATCAGGTGGAGTGAGTATGACTCGAATCTGGAACGAAGCGATCGACGGAGGAATCGGAGGGGACGCGGAATGACCCTGGTGCTCGACGTGGCGCGAGTCGCCGCCGCGGTCAACGTACTGCTGTTGCTCGTCCTCATCGGCATCTGGGGACGCAACTACCTCGAGATCCGCTCGAAGCACACGCTCGGGTCGGCGGTGTTCGCGCTCTTCCTCCTGGCCGAGAACGTGCTGGCGCTGTTCTACTACCTCAACCCGCCGCAGATGTCGGCGCCGGCGGTCCGGGCGATGATGTACCTCCAGATCCTCGAGTTCGTCGGGATCGCGTTCCTCGTCTACGTGACTTGGGACTGACGTCGGCGGCGCCCGCTCCGCCCTCGTTCCCGCCGCCCTACTCGAACCGGTACGTCGCCCCGTCCGGCCCGTCCTCGATCTCGATTCCCACGTCGCGCAGCGCGTCCCGGAGCTCGTCCGCGCGCTCGTAGTTGCCGGCCGCCCGCTCGGCCTCGCGCACGTCCAGCACCAGCTCGACGAGCTCGCCGGCCAGCTCCACGTCGCCGTCGCTCTCCGTCTCGAACTGGAGCCCGAGCACGTCGCCGCCGAGCGACTCGAACGCCTCGACCGCCTCGCGGAGCCCGCGGTAGTCGTAGGCCGCTCCCGAGTCGCCTCCGTCGGTCCCGCTGTCGCCCGCCCCGTCCACGTGGCGGTTCACGGCGTCCGTCAGCTCTAGGAGGGCGGCGGTCGCCTCGCGGAGGTTCAGGTCGTCGTTCATCGCCGCGGCGAACTCGTCGCGGGCCGTGTCGACCGCCTCGCGGAGGTCGCCGTCTTCGGCCGTCGCGCGGGCCTCAGTCGAGTCGAGCGCGTCGACGGCGCGGTCGTACGTCCGGGAGAGGCGCTCCCAGCGCTCCTCGGCCTCCGCGATCGTCTCCTCGGTGAGCGCCTGCTCGGAGCGGTAGGCGGCGCCGGCGTAGAAGGTCCGGATCACGTTGACGCCGAGCTCGTCTAAGGCGTCCGGGACGGTCCAGAAGTTACCGATCGAGGAGGACATCTTCTCGCCCTCCATCTCGAGGAGACCGACGTGGAGCCAGTGGCGGGCGAACGTCTCGCCGGTCGCCGCCTCGGACTGCGCGATCTCGTTCTCGTGATGGGGGAAGACGAGGTCGCGCCCGCCCATGTGGACGTCGAGGGTGTCGCCGAGGTGCGTCGTCGACATCGCCGAGCACTCGACGTGCCATCCCGGCCGCCCCTCGCCCCACGGGGAGTCCCACGTCTCGCCCTCGGGGACGACGTCGCCGTGGGCGTGTTTCGCGTGCTCGCGCGCGGCGGTCTCGCTCACGCCGCCGGCCTTCCACAGCGCGAAGTCCGAGGGGTTGCGCTTCTCCGACCGCTCGTCCGGCTCGCCCTGCGCCTCCAGTTCCTCGACGTCCTGGTTCGACAGCTTCCCGTACTCCTCGAACGTCGTGACGTCGAAGTAGACGGAGCCGTTCGACTCGTAGGCGTACCCCTTCCCGACGAGGGTCTCCACCAGCCCGCGGATCTCCGGGACGTGCTCGGTGACGCGGGGGTACACCTCCGCGCGCAGGAGGTTCAGCCCGCGCATCGCGTCGAAGGTGGTCGCGGTGAACGCCTCGGCCACGTCGCGCTCGGCGGCCCACTCGTCGCGCTCGCCGACGCGGGCCGTGATCTTCTCGTTGACGTCGGTGACGTTCTCGACGTGACGCACGTCGTAGCCGAGGTAATCGAGCCACCGGTGGAGAACGTCGGCGTGGAACCACAGGCGGGCGTGTCCAAGGTGGGGGTCGTCCGACACCGTCAGCCCGCAGACGTAGAGCGTGACGTCGCCGTCGGCCGTGAACTCGACGCGCTCGTCTGCCAGGGTGTCGGTAACGACGAGACTCATTAACGAATGCTTGCAAAGGTGAGAGTTTTAAACCGTCGGATCGGTCGAGGGTGCGGAGACGAGCGCTCTGACGGCTCGTACACCCGTATATAAATAATCGGTGCTGACACCGGACCGGTAACGGACTCCTCCAACGACCCAGCCGCTCGCCGATACATCGGTGACACCGCGGTGACCGCCCCAAAAGCCCCAGCCGCGACGGCTCGCGCCTCTAGCGGCCGGCGGCGACGCCGCCGGCGACTGCCCTTTTGAGTCCCTCTCGCCCGCTCCGCAACCGCACCTCACGCCTCCCCAGCCTCGTCGGACCGGCGCGTGTCCGCCGGTTCGACTCCCTCGCGCGTGCACCTCGCGCCCGGTGGGCGCTCGGCGGCACGCGCCGACCGCGTCACCCAGTTACACACAGCCGATTCTCACCGCTTTCCGAGCGCCTCCTCGAAGACGCGCTGGGCGCGCTCGTACCCCTCGTTCCGGTCGACGATCGGGTGCGGGTAGTCGGGCGCGAGCTCCTCGCGTTCGCCGTGCGAGAGCGTCGGCCAGTCGACGACCTTCCCGGCGGGCACGTCCCGGAGTTCGGGGACGTACGCCTTCACGAAGCGGGCGCCGTCGTCGTACTTGCTCATCTGACTCACCGGGTCGAAGATGCGGACGTCGACCGAGTCGGTCCCGGTGGAGGCGGTCCACTGCCACGCCCCGTGGTTCGAGGCGTAGTCGTGGTCGATCAGCTGTTTGGTGAAGTAGCGCGCTCCGCGCCGCCAGTCGATCAGGAGGTGTTTCGTCAGGAAGCTCGCGACGACCTGCCGCGGGCGGTTGTGGATATATCCCTCCGCGTTCAGCTGTCGCATCCCGGCGTCGACGAGCGGGTAACCGGTCTCGCCGCGCGCCCACGCCTCGAAGTCGGCGTCGTCGTCGTGCCACGCGATCTCGTTCGGGAACGACTTGTAGTTCGACACCGCCAGGTCGGGGTTGTAGTAGAGCAGGTGGTACATCTGCTCGCGCCACGACAGCTCGTAGCGGTACTTGTCCACGTTGCGGCGCTCGCCGCCCGTCACGGCCTCGTAGACGTCGCTCGCGCCCGCCCACACCTCGCGGATCCCGATCGCGCCGGTCGCGAGGTACGGCGACAGCCGCGAGACCGCGTGCGTGGGCTCCTCCGCGGCGCGCCGGAGGTCGTCGCGGGTGTCGTTGTACGACGTGATCCCGTAATCGAGGAAGTCGTCGAACCGCTCGCGGGCGGCCTCGTACCCCGCCGCGGGGAGGTCGATGTCGGCGTCCGGTTCGGGGACCGTCTTCCCGTCGCGCACGGCCGCCAGCGACTCCGACTCGGGCTCCGGATACGGTCCGGGCTTGGGGACCGCCGCCCAGTCGTCGTGGAACCGACTGTGGTTCGCGTAGCGCTCCTCGAGCCGGGCGGGGTCGACCAGAACGGCGTCGGTCCGCGCGTCGGTCTCGACTCCGACGCCAGCGAGGGCGTCCTCGACCGCGCGCTGGCGGTTGCGCCGAGCGGGGCGGTAGTACTCGTTGTAGAAGACCGTCTCGGCGCCGTGCTCGTCGGCGAGCTCGACGAGGACCTCTTCGGGGTCGCCCGCCCGGACGACGAGGTCGCTCCCGAGCTCGCGGTAACGAGCCTCCAACCACTTCACGTGGCGGAGGAGGAAGGCGCGCTGGCGCGCTCCCACCGTCTCGAACAGGTCGGCGTCGTAGACGAAGACGGGGACGACGGTCCCCGCCCGCGCGGCCGCCGCGAGCCCGGCGTTGTCTCCGGTTCGCGGGTCGCGTCGGTGCCAGAACAGCTGCATGGGATCGGTACGGACTCCACCGGATAGTGTCCTTCGGCCGGGAGCGACGTTCCGGGACGGACGCGACCGCGCTCCACCCGAAATCCACCCGTGTGCTTAAGCCGACGAGCCCGAAGCGTGAGTATGGAGCCGATCGTCGTCGCCATCCTCGTCGGCGTCCCGCTCGCGTGGCTCGTCGGCTTCGCCGCGTACGTCTACGTCGACGCCCCGAAACACGGGATGAACCGCGAGAAGTGGGCGCTCATCGCCTTCGTCGTCCCGCTGTTCGGCCTCTTCGCGTACCTCTTCGAGCGGGACGAACAGTCGTACGACCCGTCCGAAGACCCGTACGCCGGCGGGAGCGACGCGCGCAAGGCCGGCCTCGCGGTCCACGAGCGCCGGCGCGGCGAGAAGGCGCTCGGCCCGGCGGGGACGGAGGCCGACGACGAGTCGGACGCCGAGGACGAGTGGGACGACCCGCCGGGCGTCGACCTCGACGAGGACTGACTCCCGAGCGTCGGTATCGGCTCGGCGATCGCCACGCGCCGGCGAGCCCTCACAGCACGTCCAGCAGCGCCGCCCGCCGCCGGTCGAGGTCGAAGGCGGCGTCCGCGGCGTCGAGGCGCTCCAAGAAGGCGAAGACGTCGGCGCCGGACCGCTCCGCGTGGTCGACGAGCGCCTCGATCGAGGCGCGGTTGAGCGCGAACGACTCCAGCTTGCCGCAGACGAGCGCGAGCGCCGCGCCCGCCTCGCCGTCGGGGAACGCGGAGTCGACCGCGGAGAAATCGGGGTCGGCGGGGGACGCAGAGTCGGACCCGTCGACCTCGACGCCCCCGTCGCTCCCGTCGGCGGCGAACGTCCGCAGACAGCGGGTGCAGATCGCCGTCGTCGCGGCCGGCGCGTGCTCGCGGATCGCGGGCGGGACGACGAACGCGACGAGGTCGGCGTCACAACGGGGACAGGACATGAGAAACGAGATGGATGAGACGGCGGGTTCGGTCGGTAGACGCGGGACGGCGCGAGTCGACGGAACCGGTCAGTCCGCGGGCTCCGGCTCCTCGGCCCGGGCCGCGGCGGCCTCGGCGGCGGCCTCTTCGGCCTCCTCCTTCTCTTCTTCCTCCTTTTTGGCCTTGATCTTCTTCATGCGGAAGATCTCCTCGCGCTCCTGTTCCTCCAGCTTCTGCTCGATGTACTCCTGGTTCTCGTAGAGGGTCGGGAGGAGCGTGAACTCCAAGGCGTTCACGCGGCGCTTGGTGGTCTCGATCTCCGTGAGCATCTTCTTCATGGCCGTCTCGACCTCGGCCGCGAGGATGATCTTCTCTAACAGTTCCTCGTAGGCGTCGGCCGCCTCGTCGATGCGGGCGGAGGAGCCGAGCAGCCCGTAGCCGCGCTCGTCGAGGCTCTTCTTCACCTTCGAGGACTCGATCTGCGGGACGACCACGCCCATGATGTTCTTCGACTGGGTGGTTATCTCCGGGTGCTCTTTCAGCGCGGCGGCCGCGCCGCGGACGGCGACGTCGCCCTCCATCGCCCGGGCCATGTCGATCTTGCGCTGGGCCGTCTCGTACCTCTCGGAGACGTCCGAGCGGACGTCCTGCGCCTGATCGAGGATGTCCATGAACTCCATGATGAGGCCGTCACGCTTCTGTTCGAGCGTGTCGTGACCGCGCTCCGAGAGCTCGATGCGGTCCTCGATCGCCATCAGGTTCTTCCGCGTCGGTTTGACGTCCTTGGCCATCTTATTGGTGGAGTCTTCCGCTCCGAGGCGGATAATTCTTTTCAGTCGTGACGTGTCGCGCGCGAGCGGCCCCGGCCGGCGCCGCCGCTAACTGAGGGCGAAAAGTGGAAGAACGCCGCGTCAGTCGGCCGCTTCGACGACTTCGCGCTCGGAGTCCTCCTCGCGGTAGTACTCCTCGATGAACTCCTCGTCGATCCGGTTGAGGGCGTCCTTCGGAAGCATCGAGAGCAGGTCCCAGCCGATCTCCAGCGTCTCCTCGATGTCGCGGTTCGTGTCGAAGCCCTGGTCGACGAACTCCGACTCGAACGCGTCCGCGAAGTCGAGGTACTTGTTGTCGAGCTCCGAGAGCGCCTCGCGCCCGACGATGTTCACGAGGTCGCGCAGGTCCTCGCCCTCCGCGTACGCCGCGAACATCTGGTCTTTCACGTCGGCGTGGTCCTCGCGGGTGAGCCCCTCGCCGATCCCGTCGTCCATCAGCCGCGACAGGCTGGGGAGGACGTTGATCGGGGGCTGCAGCCCCTGACTGTTCAGGTCGGGGTCGACGTAGATCTGCCCCTCCGTGATGTACCCGGTCAGATCCGGGATCGGGTGGGTGTCGTCGTCGCCCGGCATCGTGAGGATCGGGATCTGCGTCACCGACCCGTCACGGCCCTGGATGCGCCCGGCGCGCTCGTACAGCTGCGCCAGGTCGGTGTACATGTACCCGGGGTAGCCACGTCGGCCCGGGACCTCCTCGCGGGCCGCCCCGATCTCGCGGAGCGCCTCGCAGTAGTTGGTCATGTCCGTCAGGATGACGAGGACGTGGTAGTCCTTCTCGAAGGCGAGGTACTCGGCCGTGGTGAGCACCATGCGCGGGGTGACCGTCCGCTCGACGGCGGGGTCGTCCGCGAGGTTCATGAAGACGACGGAGCGCTCCAGCGCACCGGTGCGCTCGAAGTCCTGCATGAACTCGTTCGCCTCCTCCTGGGTGATCCCCATCGCGCCGAAGATGACGGCGAACTCGGAGCTCTCCTCCCCGGCCTCCTCCTCTTCCGGCACGCTCGCCTGCCGGGCGATCTGCATCGCCAGCTCGCTGTGCGGCTGCCCGGAGCTGGAGAAGATCGGGAGCTTCTGGCCGCGAACGAGGGTGTTCATCCCGTCGATCGCTGAGACGCCCGTCTCGATGAACTCCTCGGGGTACTCCCGGGAGTAGGGGTTGATCGCCGCGCCGACGATGTCCTGGCGCTCCTCGGGGACGATCTCCGGACCGTCGTCGATCGGGCGGCCGGAGCCGTCGAGGACCCGTCCGAGGAGGTCCTCGGTGACGGGCATCTTCATCGTCTCGCCCAGGAAGCGGACGGACGCGTTCTGGTCGATACCGGAGGTGCCCTCGAACACCTGGATGGCGACGACGCCCTCCGAGGATTCGAGCACCTGTCCGCGCAGCGTCTCTCCCTGTGCCGTCTCGATCTCGACGATCTCGTCGTAGCCGATCGCCTCGTCGACCTCGGCGTACACGAGGGGGCCGCTGATCTCGGTGATGGTCTGATACTCTTTCATGGTCAGTAGAGGCTCCGGAGCTCGTCGGCGATCTCCGCTTTGAGCTCCTCGACGTACTCCTCGTAGTCCTCTTGGACGCCGATCCGGTTAATTCGGGGGGCGGCCTCGGTGTCGACGATCTCCTCGACGGGGACGCCCGCTTCGAGCGCCCTGAACGCCTCGTCGTTGAACGCCTCGATCGTCGTCAGCATGAGGTACGTCTTCTCGGGCGGACAGTACGTGTCCACCGGGTGGAACGCGTTCTGCTGGAGGTACGCCTCGCGCAGGTAGCGGGCGACCTCCAGGGTGAGCTGCTGGTCGTCGGGCAGGGCGTCCTTCCCGACGAGCTGTACGATCTCCTGCAGCTCGGTCTCCTCGTCGAGCACGTCGACCGCCCACTGGCGCTTCTCCGCCCAGTCGTCGGCGACCTCGTTCTCGAACCACGGGTCGAGCTGGTCTTTGTACAGCGAGTACGACTCGTTCCAGTTGATCGACGGGAAGTGGCGGCGCTCCGCCAGGTCCGCGTCGAGCGCCCAGAACGTCTTCACGATGCGCAGCGTGTTCTGGGTGACCGGCTCGGAGAAGTCACCGCCGGGCGGCGACACCGCGCCGATCGCCGAGACGGACCCCTCCGTCCCGTTGACGTTCTCGAAGTAGCCGGCGCGCTCGTAGAACTGCGCGAGCCGGGCAGCGAGGTACGCGGGGTACCCCTCCTCGCCGGGCATCTCCTCCAGCCGGGAGGAGATCTCGCGCATCGCCTCCGCCCACCGCGAGGTGGAGTCGGCCATCAGCGCGACGTCGTACCCCATGTCGCGGTAGTACTCGGCGATCGTGATCCCCGTGTAGATACAGGACTCACGCGCCGCGACGGGCATGTTCGAGGTGTTCGCGATGAGCGAGGTGCGGGCCATCAGCGGGTTGCCGTTGGCCGGGTCCTCCAGCTCGGGGAAGTCCTCGATGACCTCGGTCATCTCGTTTCCGCGCTCGCCGCAGCCGACGTAGACGATAATGTCGGCGTCGGCGTACTTCGCGAGCTGGTGCTGCGTGACGGTCTTCCCGGAGCCGAACGGGCCCGGGATCGCGGCCGTCCCGCCCTTCGCGATGGGGAACAGGCCGTCGAGGATGCGCTGTCCGGACACCAGCGGCGTCCGGGGCGTCTTCTTGTTCTCGGAGGGGCGCGCCTCGCGGACGGGCCACTCCTGGTGCATCGAGACGTCGGTCCCGTTCGCGAGCTCGGCCACCGTCTCGGTGACGTCGAACGAGCCCGACTCGATCGCGGTGACCTCGGTGGTCTCGCCCTCCTCGAGGGCGTCCGGCGGCACCATCACCTTGTGGTCGATGGTGACCGTCTCCTCGACGACGCCGACCACGTCGCCGCGGCCGACCTCGTCGCCGACCTCGACGATCGGCTCGAACTCCCACTCCTCCTCGAGGTCGATGCCGGGCGCGTCGACCCCGCGGTCGAGGTAGGGACTGCCCATCTTGCCCTCCAGCACGTCCAGGGGTCGCTGGACGCCGTCGTAGATGGCGTCCAGCATGCCCGGACCAAGGTCGACCGACAGCGGCTCGCCCGTGTTCTCGACGGGTTCGCCGGGGGCGACCCCGGAGGTCTCCTCGTACACCTGAATGGTCGTGATGTCGCCTTCGATCTCGATCACTTCCCCCATGAGGCCTTCGTCGCCGACGTAGACGACGTCGTTCATGCGGGCGTCGAGGTCGCGGGCGCTCACGACCGGACCGCTCACGCTTTGGATAACACCGTCTTCGGTAGGGGTGGTCTCCGTGGATTCTGCTTTGCTCATGTTAATCGTCCTCCTCCATCAGGTCGATCCCGATGGCTCGTTTGATCTGGTCGCGCAGCCCGCCGCTGCCGGCGCCGGCGCCGCCGAGCGTGACGAGCACGGGCTCGATGCTCCCCTCCACCGACTCGCGGGTCCCCCGCGAGAGGTGGTCGAGGTCGTCGTTGTGCATCACGATGATGCCGGTGCCCTCGTCGTCGAGGGTCCGTTCGACGGCGTCGTCGAGCCGCTCGTCCTTCTCGTCGTCTGGTACGTTCTCGAACTTCCGCACGCCGGCGAGCCGGAACCCCGTAGTGAACTCGGGGCTGCCGACGACGGCGATCTCCTGGCTCATGTTATCACCAGCTCCGATTCGATCTCGTCGGCCGACAGGCCGGCCTCCTTGCCGCGGGCGATCGCCCGGATGTTCTCCACCTCTCGCTCCTTCGCGAGGATGTAGGAGATGACCGGGGTGACCGACACCGGGTGGATCGTGCCGAGCCGGTCGCCGTACGCGAGCAGCGCGGCGTCGGTCGCGTGCTCGAACGCGATGAGGCTGTCCGCCTCCTCGAGTTCGCGCAGCGCCGGGCCGAGCTGCTCGGCGTACTGGCTGTCCGCGATGTACTCCACGAGCTCGTCGAGGTTCCGCGCGAGCCGCGCGAGCGACCCGCGGGTGAACAGCTCGCCGCCCTCGATGAAGTACGCGGCGGGGTCGATGTCCGCGCCCGACCGGGCGAGCCGGAGGGCGTTCGTCGCGTTCCGGAAGTCGACCTCCGCCTTGAGGAACGCCTCGTACTGCCGGGTCGGTTCGTCGTTACCGAGCCCGGAGAGGAGCCGCTCGTAGAACGCGCGGTCGACGGCGTTCTCGAGGGGGACCAGCACGTCCGTCTCCTCGTACTCGGCGTACGCCTCGCGGAGCGGCGGGCCGTAGATCGTGTCTTCCAGCACCTCGACGACGCCGTCGATCGAGTCGGCCTCCAGCAGGCGCCGGATCAAACGGTCGTCGAACTCGCCGGCGCGGATCAGGTCGACTTCGACGTCGGACTGGTCCGCGTCGGTGTAGACGCCGCGGATGACCGTCTTCACGTTCCACGCGTCGAACTTGCGGAGGTAGCGGGCGATCTGGTCGTACAGCCTTCCCTCGCTCCACTCTAAGATCCCCTCGAACTGCTGGGCGAGGTTCCGGTTCAGCGCGTACTCGATGAGGTCCACGCCGCCGTGGCGGCTCCCGAGGGCGTTGATCTCCCGCCCGTAGCTCGATTCCTCCATGAACCGGGCGATCTCCGCCGGGCCCATCCGGGTCAGCTTGCGGTACTCCTCGTCCCCGTAGAGGCTGCCGCGGCGGGCGCGAACCCGCGCGACGACGTACTCCGGGTTCGAGCTCCCGACGGCGCTCATTGGTCGAACAGCCGCTCCGAGATGTTCTTCAACTCGTCGTCCCAGACGGACTCCAGGACCGAGTCGAACGTGTTGTTCACGCGAACGCGAGAGGTGTCGCTCTCGGCGACCACGCCGCCGAGACAGTCGACTTCGCCGTCGACTTCCGCGTTGCGGTCGGCGACGAGCTCCTCGAGGAGCTCGACGTCCTCGGCGCGAGTGTAGACGGCGACGTCGGCGTCGCCGTCGAACTCCGCGAGGCTCGCGTCGAGCAGCGTCTCGGTCAGCTCGCGACGGCGGTCGTCGTCGAGACCGGCGATCGCCGCCTCGACGTCGTCGTGGACGTCTTCGAGGACGTCGCGGCGGGCTCCGAGCCGCTCCTGCTTCGCCTCGAGTTTGGCCGACGAGAGCGTCTGCTCGCGCTCTTGGTCGATCTGTCGGTCGACCTCTGCGAGCCGCTCCTCGCGGATGCGCTCGGCGTCGGCCTCCGCCTCGGCGACGATCTCGTCCGCCTCGGACTCCGCCGCTTCGCGGATCTCCTCTGCACGCGCGCGGGCTTCGTCTCGAACGTCCTCAACGACAGTGTCCAAACTCATTGGTTGAAAAAGGGTTACCCGACGATGAACACGACGACGAGCGCGAGGATGACGATCGTCTCGGGAAGCACCGTCAGGATGAGCCCGTTGACGAAGAGGTCCTCGTCCTCGGCCATCGCGCCGACGGCGGCCGAGCCGATACCGCGCTCCGCGTAGCCCGCACCGAGCGCCGCGAGGCCGACGGCGAGCGCTGCCGCGGCGTTGGGGTCAGTAAGTGTTCCTCCGGTGGACAGTACGGCGTTCCCGAGTGCGTTGGTAGCTTCAAGCATTGGTAGTAGTTCCGGTTGCTCGTCTCCGAACAGTTGCTAGTTGCCGCCACAGTAGTCATAAAGCTTCCCAAAACGACCGAATAGACCGGCCGCAGTCGGGGATGGAGGCGGGGCTAAACGCGGCTCGAACGCGACTCGCCGCGACGCGCGACGGGCGTGTCCGAGCCGGCGAGAGCGGCAGTGAATGACTGCGAGGGGCGGAGGCGACAGGGCGGGACGCGGCCGCCGGACGTCCTACTCCTCGGTGGTGTACTCTCGGTCGTAGCCGAACGGCAGGTAGCTGTCGCCGCCGCCTTCGTAGAAGTTCCCGAAGAACTCCACGTACTCGAGACGCACCGCCTGAATGCCGGCGGAGGTGACGCCGAGCAGGAGGACGACGACGTGGCCGACGACGGCCACGACGACCCCGCCGACGAGCGCGACGACCCCGACGAGGCCGATCGAGGCGGGGTCGAAGGCGGTCGTGATCCCCGCGAAGACGAGCTCGTAGTCCTCCGGGTGGCTCCGCACGTACTCGAGGTAGTCGGCGGAGAAAATGAAGTGGAAGCTCCCCGCGCCGCCCTCGTCGATGTACGCGCCGAACGCGAGCAGGTTCACCGCTAGCGCCATCCCGCCCTTCGCGAGCAGCACCGCCATGATCCGGGCGTACGAGATGACGTTGACGATCGGCGAGAGCACCTCGGCGAGCTCCGGCGGCTCGCCGATCGCGAGCAGGACGACGCCGAGAGCGATGGCCGCGATGGCGACGTACCCGACCGCGACCGGGAAGCCGGCGAACGACACCGCCCCGAAGGTGAGTATCGAGAACGAGTCGAAGAGGAACGCCGGCTTCGGACCGAGCACGTGCTGGCTGAAGATCCAGACCCACGCGCCGTTGAGGATCAGCAGCCACGACCCGCCCTCGTACAGTGCGTGTTTGAGGTCGTGCTGCTGGTAGTTGCTCACGAACGAGAGGATGTGCCCCGCGTTCAGGTGGACGAGACCGAACAGCACGCTGGCGACGAGGAACGACAGCGCCCAGTCGAGGTCCGCCGGCGAGAGCCCCTTCCCGTCGACGGGCCAGTGGATGTCACCCGGCAGCAGCTGGTACGCGTGGTAGCCGAACAGGTCGATCCCGAAGTAGATCCCGAACAGGATCGTGAAGCCGCCGGCCCACATCGCGACGGCGCCGAGCTCCCGGAACGTCCCGTCGAATCGGCTGTACAGGAAGTAGCCGATCGCGGCGTAGAGGACGCCGTACCCGACGTCGCCGATCATGAACCCGAACATGAGCGGGAACGTGAGGAAGACGAGGAGCGTCGGGTCGAACTCAGAGTACTTCGGTCGGCCGAAGCCCTGCACGAGCAGCTCGAACGGCCCCGCCGCGTTCCCGTTGTCTTGGACGACCGGCGGGTCGTCGTCGCCGTGCATCGCGTGGCCGCCGTCGGTGGCGGCCGCCTTCTCGGCCGTCGCGTCCGCGGCGCCGGCGTCGGCGTCGACCGCGCTCGCGGAATCGCCCTCGTCGCCGTCCACCGCCTCGGTGTGGTGGTCGCCGTCGGGCGTGAACGAGGCGCGTTCGAGCTCCTCGACCTCGGCGTGGTCGCCGACGGCGTCGGCGATGGTCGCCTCGAATTCGGGGTAGGTGTCCGTGGGGATCCACCCCTCCGCGACGAACGCGTTCTCGGTGGTCGCGAAGGAGAGCGGCGCCTCTTTCTTCTCGGCCTCGATGGTGAGCTGCTCCTCGGCGCGGAGCAGGAAGGCGGCCGCCTCCTCCTTCATGGCTGCGAGGTCGGCCTCGATCGCCTCGAGGTCGGTCCGCAGATCCTCGCGCTCGCGCTCCAGCTCCGCGACGTACTCCGCGGGGCCGGCCTCGGCCTCGGGGACCTCCAGCAGCGCGATGTCGACGCCGACGAGCGAGTCCTGCAGGACCCCCTCCTCGGCCCCGTCGGCGGGCTTCGCGAAGATCGCCACGACGTCGCTCCCGGCGAACACCTCGTAGGCGTCGATCCCGTCGGCGTCGGCGAGCGTCGCCTCGACGGCGTCGGGCTTGGCCTCGCCGACGACGACCTCCAGCGAGTCGTAGCCGCGGAGCAGGTCGAGCTCGATGCCGAGGTCGGCGAACGGCTCCATGCGGTCGATCTCCTCCTCCCGGTCGCGGATCTCGGTCTGGAGCTCGTCACGCCGGTCGTTGAGGGCGTTGACGCGCTCGCGGACGTCGGCGAGCTCGCGTTCGAGCTCCTCGTCGTCGATGGCGCGGGCCGCGTCGACCTCGTCGCCCTCGACGTCGAGGACGCTCTCCAGCGAGCGGACGGTGACGAGCCGCTCGTTCACCGTCTGGGCGCCCTCGAGCGACTCGCCGGGCGCGAACCCCTCGTAGCGCTCGTCGTAGTCCGTGACGTGCAGCGAGTGGTGGGCGTACGCCGCCTCGATGACGTCGTCGATGACGCGCTTCGAGCCCGTCACCGACACCTTGCTCATCCGCTCAGGCCTGAGCATCCACCGCCTCCTCGGCCTGTTGGTTCACCGCTTCCTCGAACCGTTCGACTGCGTAGTCGACGGCCGAGTCCACGCGCTCGCGGGCCTCGCGTTCGAGCTCGTCGCGGTCGGACCGGCCCGACTCGAGGATCTCCTCGCGGCGTTCCTCGATCTCCTCGCGGGCGGCCTCGAGCCGTTCCGCGGCCTCGGACTCCGCCTCCTCCTCGGCCTCGGCGCGGATCGCCTCCGCGCGCTCTCGAGCCTCGGCGAGGCGCTCGTCGGCGTCCGATTCCGCCTCCGCGATGATCTCGTCCGCCTCCCGTTCAGCCTCCTTGATCCGGTCGAGCACCTCTGGTCTCGCCATGCTACTAATCGCCTGAAACTCTACAAGCGACGTATAAGGTGTTTGCGAAAGTACGCGGGCGTTGCCCCCGATATCGGCGGGAATCCGCGGCGCCCGCACGTCTCCGGCCGGCGGCCGCCGCCTACATTTAAGTACCAGTCGCCGGACCGTCACCGTATGGCAACGGTGTATGCGGTCGCGTCGGCGAAAGGTGGGGTCGGGAAGACCACCACGACCGCGGCGATCGCGACGATCCTGGCCGGCTCCGGCGCCGACGTCGTCGCGGTCGACGCCGACATCGGCATGGCGAACCTCGCGGGCGCGCTGGGCGTGACGCCCGGCGAGACGACGCTCCACGACGTGCTCGCGGGGCGGGCCGACCCGCTCGACGCGGTCCACGAGGGGCCCGAGGGGCTCCGGGTCGTCCCCGGCGCGGACGACCTCGACGCCTACGCGTCGGCCGACCCCGCCGGGCTCAGCGACGCGGTCGCCGCCTTCGAGGGCGCCGACTACGTGTTCGTCGACGCCGGCGCGGGGCTCTCGCACGATTCGAGCCTCCCGCTCGCGATCGCCGACGAGACGCTCCTCGTCTCGACCGCCGAGCGGAGCGCCCTCGGCGACACCGAGAAGACGCGACAGCTCGCCGAGCGGCTCGGCGGCGCGGTCGCCGGCGCCGCGATCACCCGCGTCGACCCCGACGCCGACCCGGGCGTCGCCGGCGCCGAGAGGCTCGACGACGTCGGCGACGTGCTCGACGCGCCGGTCCTCGGTCGGATCCCGGAGGACGACGCGGTGGTCCGGGCGGCGACCGCGAACCGACCGCTCCCGACGTTCGCGCCGGAGGCGCCCGCCACTCGGGCCTACCGGGACCTCGCTCGGGCCCTGACGGGCGCGGCCGTCGAGGGAGCCGGGATCGGCGAGTCCGACGCGACCGACGACTCGGAGCCGGAGGAAGCCGACCACGCGGAGGAAGCCGACCACGCGGAGGAAGCCGACCACGCGGAGGAAGCCGACCACGCGGACGAGTCCGCGGAGGCCGAGGAGGTCAAAGGGGAGGCCGACGACACCGACGCGGACGATACCGACGCGGACGGCACCGACGCGGACGACGACGAGATCATCGTCGCCGACGCCGAGCCGGGGGGACTGAGCGACCCGGGCGACGAGGAGGAGATCATCGTCGCCGACGAGGACCCCGTTCCGGAGGAAGGCACGGAAGCGCCGGCCGACGACGACGAGGTCGACGCCGAAGCGACCGCTGACGCCGCGGCCGCGGACCGGGCCGCGACCGGCGAGACGGAGACCGTCGGCGAGGAGCACGTCGACGGCGACGACCTCGAGGCGATGATCGAGGAGGACGCGGCGGAGGCCGAAGCGTTCGAGGACGAGACCGCGGCGGACGAAGACGAGGTCGCAGCGGACGACGGCGACGAAGCGACGCCGGAGGACACCGAGGAAACGGCCGCAGACGACGGAGAAGGGGCCGCAGACGACGGAGAAGCGACCGACGATACGGGGAGCGACGATAGGGAAGTCGACGAGCCAGAGATCGACGAGCCAGAGATCGACGAGGCGGAAGGGGCCGGTCCGGACGACGAGGCGGAGGTCGACGAGCCGGAGATCGGCGAGGCGGAGGCGACCGGTCCGGAAGACGAGCTCGCGGGGAGCGTCCCGTTCCGCGACGACGACACCGGCGGCAGGAACACCGTGCTCTCGGGGGGCACCGACGGCGACGGAGACGCGGGGGAACAGAGCGGGAAGACGGCGTCGGACGGAACCGAGGCGGACGACGAGGAAGAGAGCGGCGGCTTCTTCAGTCGCTTGTTCGGGCGATAAGTGGGCCGGAACGCGCTCGCGGTCTCAGGCCTCGGAGGGCGCTTCCGCCCGGTCGCGGATGAGCTCGCGGATCTCCTCGGGATCGGTGATACCGGCGAGCTCGTCGCAGGAGACCAGCGCGGTGCCCTCGATCGACTCGCGCTTCTCGTCCTCCTCGGTGAAGTACACCGAGCGCGTGCGGGCGACTTCGCCGATCGAAGACATGATCCGCGCGCGCTTCTCCGCCGCGGGGGTGAACGCCGAGTGACCGGTGAGGACGCGGGTCTCGGCGCGCTGATCGTCCTCCGAGACGGCCTTGAACGGCGCCCGGGCGGTCGGGTGGACCGTGAAGCCGGCGTTGGTGAGCACGTGGAGGACGTGCTCGTCGTCGGGGTCGGTCTCGGGCGCCGAGGGGGTCGGGTCGGCGTCGCGCACCTCGTCGGCGCCGTCCAGCACGTCGACCGGGCTGGAGAACGGCTCGTCGAACAGCTCTTCTAACTGGATCGCGACCTCGATGGAGGCGTTCATCCCGTCCTCGTACTTCGAGACGGTGCGCCGGGAGACGCCGAGTTCGGTCGCGAGCTGGCCGAGCGACCAGCCGCGCTCCTCGCGCTCGTCGGCGAGGAGGTCGCCGTCGAGGCTGACGTAGAGCCCGCCGGGGGCCGCGTAGATGAGCGGCGGCATCCCCTCGACGAACAGGTCGTACCCCGTGTCGGGGTTGATCACCGGGACGCCGTGCCGGAAGTAGACGACGCCGGGCTTCAGCTCCTCGTCGCGGGTCCGGACCCCGATCACCATCGGCGTCGCCCGCAGGTACTCGCCGAGCCGGCGCATCTCAGCGCCGGTCTCCGCGTCCAGGGCGTCGACGTTGCCGAGGATCTTCAGGAGGAGCAGGTCGTCGCCGCGCCGGGCCGCCACGTCGAAGCTCTTGGGCCGGACCGCACACCGATCGCTGACGAGGAAGCCCGCGTCCTCCAGCATCGCGGTGACGTTTTCTATCAGCGCAGTCCGGGACATACCCTGAAATAGGCGGCTCGCCGTATATATGCGTTGTGTCACTTGCGGCCGCTCGAAACCGCCGCCCGCTTGCGTTTTCCCCGTCTCACCCACCGGAGCCGTTAAATACCGCGTCGGCGCCGATCGGCGGCTAATCGCTCGGGAGGGGCCCGAGCGACCGGCCGAAACCGGTTTGTCCGGGAGCGGAGAAGGGCGCGTATGCCCATCGTCGCCGTCGACGACACCGACTCCCGCGAGCGCGGGATGTGCACGACGTACGTCGGCGCGCGGCTCGCCGAGCGGCTCGAAGCGGCCGGCGGGCGGGTCCGCCGCCGGCTCCTCGTCCGGCTGAACCCCGCCGTGAAACACAAGACGCGGGGGAACGCCGCCGTCGCGGTCCACGTTTCGAGAATCGACGCGGCGGCGGCGTTCGACCTCGCCGCGGAGGCGGTCCGGGAGTTCGCCGCGGCCGACGACCCCCGGACCTCGCCGGGCGTCGTCGCCGCCGACGTCGACGTCGCGGGGGACCCGTTCGCGCCGGTCGCCCCCGC
>NZ_NHPF01000068.1:132855-155905 GCF_002252925.1 Halorubrum sp. Ea8 | reverse complement strand
CGGCATGGGCGAGATGGGCGCCGACCCTGACGGCGACCCCGACGGCGAGGAAGGAATCGGCTCGCTGCTCGGCGGGACGATGCCCGGCGCCGACGAGGCGGCCGCGATGCGCCAGCTGCTGGAGTACCTCGACGACCCGCGGTTCGACCGGGTGATCGTCGACACCGCGCCGACCGGGCACACCCTCCGGCTCCTCCAACTGCCCGAGATCATGGACTCGATGATCGGCCGCGTGATGAAGCTCCGCAACCGCTTCTCGGGGATGATGGACGGCCTCAAGGGGATGTTCGGCGCCGGGGACGACGAGGCGGACCCGACCGCCGACCTCGACGAGCTGCAGGAGCGCATCGAGCGCCTCCGGGCCGTGCTGCGGGACCCCGCACAGACCGACTTCCGCGTCGTGACGATCCCCGAGGAGATGAGCGTCGTCGAGTCGGAGCGACTGGTCGCCCGCCTCGACGAGTTCGGGATTCCGGTGAACACGCTGGTCGTCAATCGCGTGATGGAGGGCGTCGGGGACGTGGCCGACGTCGACCCCGCGTGGATCGTCGAGCCGAACCCGGACACCTGCGAGTTCTGCGCGCGGCGGTGGGAGGTCCAGCAGTCCGCGCTCCGGCGTGCCACGGACCTGTTCCGCGGCCGCGACGTGAAGCGCGTGCCGCTGCTCGCGAACGAGGTCCGCGGCGAGGGCGCGCTGCGGGTCGTGGCGGCGTGTCTGCGCTAGGACCGTTCGTCTAACGCCCCGTACAGCCCCTCCCGGACCCGCTCCGCGACGCCCGTGAGGTGCGCCTGTCCGAACGTCGCCACGACCAAGGCCCCCACGGAGTTGTACATCAGGTCGAGCACGGTGTCGTCGAGCCCAAACTGGGCCAGCGGCATCGAGACCCCCGTCTCGTCGGCGACGATGTCGAGCGCGAACTCGAACAGCTCCCAGACGACGCCGAACGCCAGGACGACGACGAGGATGAAGACGAACGCGAACCGCGAGGGGATGGATATCTCGTCGCTGTGGAGGTCGATGGCCCGCAGCGTCGTGTACCCCGCGCCGGCGATCAGCGACGCCGAGAGCGCGTGGGTGAGGTGGTCCCACCACGGGATCTGTGCGTAGAACCACGCCGACCCGAGCGTGTGGAGTAACACCGCCGACGTGATCCACACGCCGAGCCACGGGTCCAGCGGGATGTCGTAGTTGCGTTCCAAAAGCGCCGGCACGAAGGTAACGAAGAGGCCGAGGCCGCCGTTGGTGATCGCCTTCGGTTGGCCGAAGACCACGCCGTACACCACGATGGCGGCGAGGAGGACCTGCATCCCCCTCGTGAGCCGGCGCTGGGTCCGTAGCGACGGGCGGGCGCGGAAGGCCCCGCGGACGCTCATCGGCGCACCACCCATCGGATGGCGCGACGCAGCCGCGCCCCGCGGCGCCGGAAGTAGGCGTCGAAGATGACCCCGGCGGCGGCGCCGGCCAGCGTCACGTACATCCACTCGATCATCAGCGCCTCGTTGGTCGTCAGGAACTCCGCGCCGAGCAGTCTGTCGGCGTTCCACCGGAGCACCGTCCACGCGGCCGCCGTCGCCATCGTCGCCAGCACGACGAACACGATCGCGAACCAGTGCGTGACCCGCAGCGTGGTGAACATCTGGAGTTCGACCGTGACGATCAGCGCGAACGCGGCGATCGCGAGGTACGTCGCGAACGTCCCGAGTTCACCCCCGAAGAGCGTGCGTACGAGCACCGGCAACAGCGCGAGTCCGAGGACCTCCCACGGGGGAATCACCCGCGGGTCCCGTGCCGCGACCGCCGGCGCGACCACGACGGCGGCGATGGCGGCGACGAGGACCATCGGAAGGAGGTCGGCCCCGAGCAGGCTCTCGACGAAGGCACCGACGAGCACGGCCACCATCGACCACGCGACGATGGCGTTCGTCCGGCCGCTCTGAAACAGCCGCGCCAACCGGTCTTCGATGGCGTCCCCCTCCGGGCCGTCCGGTTCGTCGTCGGTCGGGTCTTCGGACTCCGCCTCGGCACGTTCGGACCCCGCCTCGGCACGTTCGGACTCCTCCCCGGCCCCCTCGAACTCCGTCCCGGTGTCCCCGTCCGCGGGGTCCGCCGGGGATCGGTCGGTGTCCATACCGCTCTTCAGGCGTGCCCCCACTAATATGGGTTGGCTCCGGGTCGCAGACCGACCGTCGCCGCGGCCCGGTCCGGCCGTCACTGCACCGGGGCGAACGGAGGCGCTCGCGGTGACGTGAACGGACGCGCTTTTACCCGCCACGCGCCTCCGTTCGATATGAACTGTCGGCGGTGTGGCACTCCGCTTCGCAAGCCCGGTGACTACTGTCTCACCTGCAACACCGCCAACGCCGACGCCGTCGTCGCCGAGTTCGCCGAGGACCGCGCGCGCCTGACGATGCTCGATGAGGACGAGGTCATCGGCGAGACCACGGTGACGACCCGCCCGGAGAGCGACGAGCAGCTCACCGAGATCCAGCTCCGCAACTTCGCCGGTCGGGTCGCCGACGAGATCCGCCGCAAGCGCCCCGACACCGTCTACGCGGCCGGGGCGCGCGAACCCCTCCGTGAGACGCGCGCGCAGGTCCACCACGAGTTCTACCGCGTCCCGGACGCGCGGACCGACGCGGGCGACGACCCGGACGCGACTCGCGGTCTCGACGTGAGCCCGGTCGTCTCGTGGGTGCTCGACCGGCGCGGCGACCGCGCGCTTGAGGTGGTCGAGACCCCGCCGCGCGAGAAGATCGGCGGCTCCCACTCGACGCTGATCGGCGACCGCAAGGGGCGGAAGGCGGTGAGCACGGTCGCGCAACACCCCCACGTCAAGAAGATCGTCCCGGGTCCCATCGACGCCGGGGGCACCGGCTCGCGGACCGGCCTCCGCGCGAAGGCGACGCGCGCCGGCACCAACGGGAACGTCCGGCTGCTCCTCCGCGACGGCTCTAGCGTGCAGGAGAACCGGATCGTCACCACCGCGATGGACCGCGAGACCGGCGAGCGCGTCCGCGAGGACCTCAACGAGGCGCTGCGGGAGGCCGAGCTCCAAGACGAGTGAGCGTCACCGACCGGAGCGCCGCGGACGCCGCTTCCGACCGCTCCTCACTCCCGGTAGGTATTTCAGCCGCGGGCCGCGATCGCTTATAAATGCTGAGCGACGTCATGGAGGACTACCTGAAGGCGATCTACGTCCTCCAGTCCGAGCAGGGGCCGCCCGTCTCGACGTCCGCGATCGCGGAGTACCTCGACAAGACCTCCCCGTCGGTGACGGACATGCTGGGGAAGCTGGAGGACCGCGGGCTCGTCGAGCGCGAGCCGTATCAGGGCGCGGAGCTCACGGCGGAGGGGGAGGCCGTCGCGCTGGAGGTCGTCCGCCACCACCGGCTGCTGGAGGCGTTCCTCGCCGACCGACTCGACTACGACTGGAGCGAGGTCCACGACGAGGCCGACGCCCTGGAACACCACATCTCCGAGGAGTTCGAGCGCCGCGTCGCCGAGGCGCTCGGCGACCCCGCCGTCGACCCCCACGGCGACCCCATTCCCGGAGCCGATTTGGAGCCGGTCGACGAGGGGAGCGGGCCGCGGCTCTCAGACCGCGCCGAGGGGGACCGGGTCGTCGTCGCTCGCGTCTCCGACCGCGACGAGGACGAACTCGACTACCTCGCCGATGCCGGGATCACGCCCGGGACCGAGGTCGAGGTCGTCGACGTCGCCCCCTTCGGGATGGTGACCGTGCGGACGCCGACCGGCGAGCAGAGCCTGCCGGCGGCGATCGCCCGGTCGATCCGCGTCGACGACGCGGACTGAGCCGCGAGCGCGGCGCCGACCGCGGCTTGTCGGTCGCATCGCTCACCACACCCGTCCGTCGACCGTCGCGCTCGACACATCCGCTCGTCGACCGTCGCGCTCGACACATCCGCCCGTCGGTGTCGGTTTTCCGACGCTGACGCTCATCGCTCCTTCGCGGACTTTTTCACGAAACCGACCGTTCCGAGCGGTGTGAACCTCCTCGTGACGCTCGCCGCGGGGGTTGTCTTCGGCCTCGCGCTCGCGGCCCCGCCCGGTCCGATGAACGCCGTCATCGCCGAGGAGTCGGTGCTGCGCGGTCGGGCCGCCGGCTTCCGGGCCGGGCTCGGCGCGGCGACCGCCGACGCGATCTTCTTCGTCCTCGCGTACCTCGGCGTCGTCGCCGTCGTCGACGCGCTCCCGCTGCTCCGCGCCGCGATGGTCGCCGCCGGCGGCGTCCTGATGCTGTACTTCGCCGTCGGCGCGGCCCGAGGCGCGCGCGCGTCATTCCGCCCGACCTCGGGCGACGAACCGGCGATCGAGGCGGGCAAGGGGTTCCGGAAGGCGCTGGTACTCGCGCTCACGAACCCGTACCAGGTGCTGTTCTGGCTCACCGTCGGCGTCGGCCTGCTGCGCCCCGGCGAACTCGACGTGCTGGCCCGACTCCCGGTCGTCGGCGCGGACCTCGCCGGCGCCTTCGTCGTCACTACCGGCTCCCCCGCGCTCATCGGCGGCTTCTTTCTGGGCATCCTGATCTGGATCACCGGCTTCCCCGCGGGGCTCGTCGCCGCCGAGAACCGGGCCGAGACGTTCGCGCCCCTCGTCGCGGTGGCCTCGGCGGTCGTGCTCGCCGGGTTCGGCGTCTTCTTCCTCTACGACGCGGCGACGACGCTCTCGGCGCTCGCCGCGTAGGCGGCCGCGCGGAGAGCGGGCGTCGCTCCCGACCGACATGGACAACGGCTTTGGCCCGCGGGCGCGACCGACCGGTATGTTCGACAAGTCCACGTGGATCAAGCTCCCGCGCAACGTGCTCGTCGGTCACGACGTGATCGACGACCTCGGCGCCGCGGTCGGCGAGCTGTACCTCACTGGGCGGCCGCTCATCGTCACGAGCCCGACGCCGAACGAGATCGCCGGCGACCGGGTGCGCGCGCAGTTCGACGACCCCGCCACCGCCGTCGTCGAGGACGCCTCCTTCGACGCGGTCGAGGAGCTGAAAGAGACCGCCGAATCGGCCGACCCCGGCTACCTGATCGCCCTAGGCGGCGGAAAGCCGATCGACATCGCGAAGATGGCCGCCGACCACCTCAACGTCGGCTTCGTCTCCGTCCCCACGGTCGCCTCCCACGACGGGATCGTCTCGGGGCGCTCCTCGATCCCCGAGGGCGACACGCGGCACTCGGTCGCCGCCGACCCGCCGCTCGCGGTCGTCGCGGACACGACGCTGCTCGCGAACGCCCCGTGGCGGCTCACCACCGCGGGCTGTGCCGACATCATCTCCAACTACACCGCCGTGAAGGACTGGCGGCTCGCCCGCCGGCTCCGCAACGTCGAGTACAGCGAGTACGCGGGCGCGCTCTCGGAGATGACCGCGGAGCTGCTCGTCGAGAACGCCGACATGATCCGTCCCGGCTTAGAGGAGTCCTCGTGGGTCGTCGTGAAGGCGCTCGTCTCCTCCGGGGTCGCGATGTCGATCGCGGGCTCTTCCCGACCCGCCTCCGGCGCGGAGCACCTCATCTCTCACCAGCTCGACCGGATCGCCCCCGGAAAGGCGCTCCACGGCCACCAGGTGGGCGTCGCCTCGGTCATGACGGAGTACCTCCACAGCGGCGAGAACGGGCGGTGGAGCGCGATCCGCGACGCGCTCGCCGAGCTCGACGCCCCGACGACCGCCGCCGAACTCGGCGTCGACGACGAGGAGCTGATCGCCGCGCTGACGACCGCCCACGAGATCCGCAACCGCTACACGATCCTCCAAGGCGGGATCAACGAGGAGGCCGCGATCGAGGTCGCGAGGGCGACCGGCGTCATCGAGCGGTGAATCGACGCCCGGCGCCAACGACTCGTGAGCGCCGACCGCCTGCGACTCGTCCCGTCCTCGAAAGCGAAATAACCGTTCCGCGACAACCGACTGTATGTCCACCGTCAGCGTTCGCGACCGGGCCAAGGGCCGGGCCGGCGCGATCACCGTGCTCCTCACCCTCGTCGGCTACGGCGCCGTCGGCGGCGTGTTCCTCGTCCCCGAGTTTCAGGCGCTGTTTCCGACGCTTTCCCGCGGTACCGTCGATCTGCTCGCACACGGCATCGCCGCCGTCAACACCGTCACGATCGTCACGCTCTCGCTCGGGTGGTACTGGATCCGCAACGACGAGGTAAAGAAGCACGCGGCGGCGATGACGACCTCCTTCGCCCTCATCCTCGTGTTCCTCGGCATGTACCTCCCAAAGGTCGCGGGCGGCGGGACGAAGGAGTTCGTCTTGGACTCCGCGTACGCGTGGGTCCCGCTGTGGGAGTGGGTGTACCCGGCGTACCTGATCATGCTCGCGATCCACATCCTCCTCTCCGTCGTCTCCGTCCCCGTCGTCCTCTACGCGATCGTCCTCGGGCTCACCCACACGGAACGGGAGCTCCGGAACGAGACGCCCCACCGCCGCGTCGGCCGGATCGCCGCGAGCGCGTGGATCCTCTCGCTCGTGCTCGGCGTCGTCACCTACCTCCTCTTGAACCACCTGTACGACTCGACGTTCGCGGCCGCCGAGGCCGCGACGGCCCTGCTGCCGCTCGTGCCGGGGGTATAACCTCCGGCACCGGCCGCCGCCACCGAAACGCTTGAGCCGCCGCCGCCGCACCCACGCCCATGACCGACTGGATCGGCGACACGTTCACGAGCGACGCCGGCTGGCGCCACCTCGAAGCCCTCGTCGACCTCGACCACCGCATGGCGGGCACCGACGGCGAGCGCGAGGGACTGGAGCTGACGCGCGACGCGCTGGCCGCGGCCGGCGCGCGGAACGCCCAGATCGAGGCGTTCGAGATCCAGGGCTGGGAGCGCGGAGACAGCGCGATCCGACGCGGCGATGACCCCGTCGCGAGCGGAATGAACGCCTGCATCGCGCTCCCGCGAAGCCCGAGCGGCGAGGCGATCGGGGAGTTCGTCGACCTCGGTTACGGCGTCCCCGAGGACTTCGAGGGCGACCTCGACGGGACGGTCGTGATGGTCTCGTCGGACACCCCCGACTCCGTCGACCGGTTCATCCACCGCCGCGAGAAGTACTACCACGCCGTCGAGGCCGGCGCCGCCGCGTTCGTCTTCGCGAACCACGTCGAGGGGACGCTTCCGCCGACCGGCAGCGTCGGGACCGCTGACGCGCCGGTGGGCGACATTCCCGCGGTGGGCGTCTCGAAGGAGGCCGGCTCGCGGCTCGCCCGCCGCAACGAGGGCGACGACCTCACCGTCGCCGTCGACTGCGAGACGCCCGACGCGACGAGCGGGAACGCGGTCGCCGAACTCGGGCCCGACACCGACGAGTACCTCGTCGTCTCCTCGCACGTCGACGCGCACGACATCTCGCAGGGCGCGATGGACAACGGCGCCGGAACTGCGACGATCGTCGAGGTCGCGAACGCGCTCGCCGCCCGCGAGGACGAGCTCGACCGGCGGGTCAGGTTCGTCGCCTTCGGCGCCGAGGAGGTCGGGCTCGTCGGCTCCTCGCTGTACGCGGAAGGGGTCGACCCCGACCGGGTCGCGGCGGTCGTCAACGTCGACAGCAACGTGTTCGGCCGCACCCTGAAGCTCGACCACCACGGCTTCGACGCGCTCGAGACGGCGGCCGAGCGCGTCGGCGACCGCTTCGACCACCCGGTGTCGCTCGGCGGGGAGCTGGTCCCGCACAGCGACCACTGGCCGTTCGTCGAGCGGGGGATCCCGGGGTACATGATCTCCGGCGAGACGGAGGGTCGCGGCCGCGGCTGGGGGCACACCGGCGCGGACACGCTCGACAAGCTGGAGCCGCGGAACCTCCGCGAGCAGGCGATCCTGTTGACCGAGCTCGTCGCGGAGCTCGCCGACGCGTCGGTGACGACCGAGCGGCGGGACCGCGAAGAGATCGCGGCCGCCCTCGAACGCGAGGGGAAGGCGACCGGGATGAAGATCACAGGCGACTGGCCGTTCTGAGGGCGACCGCCGTCGCGAACCGAGGGGTTTTCACGCGCGCCGGCCGCATCCCTCGCGTATGCACTCGTCGGAACGGCGCGTCGCGGTCGTCGGCGACGACCGGGCGGCGGCGCTCCGGCAGGCCCTCGGGGGCCTCCCGTATCGATCCGTCGAACGGTCCGCCGCGGACGCGGTCGTCGCGGTCGGCGACGAGGCCCTCCGCGACGTCCTCGTCGACGCGCCGGACGCGCCGGTGATCCCAGTCGGCTCGCGGCGGCTCGCGGTCGATAGCGACGCTGCGGAGCGGCGTATGGGTGCCCTGCTCGACGCGGCCCTCAGCGGCGACGGCGACCGCTCCGGCGACGGCGACCGTCTCGCCGACGGCGATTTTCCCGCCGACGGCGACCGCCCCGCAGACGACGTCCGGCGCGTCACGCATCCGGTCCTCGCGGTCGACGCGGGGGACGGCGAGGCCCGGCGCGCCGCCTTCGACGTCGCGCTCGTCACCGCGGAGCCCGCTCGTATCTCCGAGTTCGCGATCGACTTCGCCGGGGGGACGCACGAGTCGTTCCGCGCCGACGGCGTCGTCGTCGCGACCCCCCTGGGAAGCGGCGGGTACGCCAGCGCCGCCGGCGGACCGATCGTGGAGCCCGGCGGCGGGCTCTCCGTCGCGTCCATCTCCCCGTTCAGCACCCGGACGGACGCGTGGGTCGCCGCCGGGCGGCTCTCGCTCTCCGTCGAACGCGAGGCCGAGTCGGTCGCGCTCGTCGTCGACGGCGAAGAGCGCGGGGACGTCGATCCCCATCGATCGGTCGCGATCGAGGCGACCGACTCGGTCGCGGTCGTGACGTTCGCGGGCGCGGGCCGAGCGCGTCGATCGGAAACACTCTAATAACTCGTGAACGGATGTGACGATATGGACCCACTGCAGTTCCTCGTTCCCCTCGGCTGGCTGTCCGCCGTCGGACCGGTGCTGCCGTACGCGATACTCGTGATGGCGGTGGCGAACCTCGCCACACGTCACGTCGCGTACCGACGACACGTCGAACAGGGAAACGCCGGTGACGACGTCGAACCGTACACGCCGCACGCGTTCACGAACATCGGACTGCTACTGCTGAGCTTCCTGTTCGTGCTCGACGCCCCCGTGAGCGGCGTGATCCTCTCGGTGCTCGTGATCACGATGCTGACCGCTGACCTCTTCGAGCTGGAGGCGCGGAACGTCGAGGCGCGCAACGACATGCCGATCGAGGCCCCGAAGAGCTCCATCGCCGCGTCGCTACTCGTCTTGGTGTTCGCCTCCTACTACGCCCTCTGGTTCCTCGTCGCGGGCGTCTGGAACCAGTTCGTCGTCGCGTAGCTCGGCGACGCCGGGAGCGACGTGTCCACGTCGTCACCGCCTGCGGTCGCCGCCTCGGTTCGCTCTTCTCTCGTCGCGGTTCCGTCCTCCTCATCGCCGTCTACGTCGTCGTCCACGTCGTCGCCGTCCACACAGTCGCCGTCCACGCCCTTTCGAGCCCCTCGGCTGAGCGCCGTCCGCTTAGCTGAGCGCCGCTCGCGGCTTTCCCGACGTGACCGCGTTCACGCACGCTCCGCCGTCTCTCCGGCCACGAAGCGGCACTGACGCGCCGACGAGTCGCTGATGGAGCTGCGACAGACTACGGTAAAACGAGATCAGGGGGCGAGAGCCGGCTCGAAGGGCGAAACGGCTCCGGATCAGTTCGCGGCGTCGGCGTCGTCGTCGTTGAGAACGTCGCGCAGTTCGCGGCTCGCCGGAATCAGCACCCAGAACGTGAGCGCGCCGAGGACCATCACCCAGAAGAACGCGTCGCCGGCGACGAGGCCGATCTCCCCGTAGACGCTATCAACGCCTTCGGCGGGATTGACCAGCTGCACGACGTCGTAGTACGTGGGCGTCCGGTACCATCCGCCGAAGGTGAGCCAGCCGAGGCCACCGAGCGCGAACAGGGCGAACCCCTTCATGAACTCGTCTGCCATTAGCTTACGATTCGCCGGAGTCGTCTTGAGACTTTCCCATCCCTTGGCCCCGGAACCGCGTCCCCAGCACGTACACCGCCGTCCCCCCGACGATGAACGCGATGCCCGTGATCGCCAGCGCGGCGACCAGCGTGTCGTCCGAGGGGTAGAGGCCGGCGCTGTTCAGGAGATAGACGACCGTCGTCCGGAAGAAGCTGATCTGGCGCGTCGCAGCGTCGACGAGCGTGAACCCGATCAGGTACGCGATCACGGCCGCGAGCGTCGAGAAGACGGTGACGGCCTTGTACATCCGGAACGGGACCACCACCTCGCGCCCGTCGGGCCCGATACGCGGGCCCGTCGGCTCGTCGCGAGGGTCCTCCTGCTCGTCGGCGGCGATGGGGTCGCCCGTCTCGTCGAACGCCTGTGCGTCGTCGCGGTCGGTTGGTGATGACATCGAAATAGTGGAAACAGGCGGAAACGGTCGGGCGGCGGGTGCGGTTCTGTGTCGTTACTTCGGGGGCCGAAGCATGTAGTACCGCCGGTTCAGGTCGTACATGTACCCTTCACGCATCGTCTTCAACACCGCGTAGGTGATGATCCCCCCGACGAGCGGGAGCATGAACGTCAGCGTGAGCAGCAGGTCGAGCGTGATCGGGAAGAAGTTCTGGATCGCGAGCGCCGCGAGCGTGATCGACAGAACGACGCCGGTCACGCCGACGGCCGCCCAGAACGGCTCCTCGACGGGACGCCGCGCGCCCCCCTTGTTGAGGAACGGCACGAGCGTGATGGTACCGAAGACGATCCCGTGAGCGATGATCCCGAGGAACTCGTTGGAGATCGCGATGTTGCCGCCGAGCACCGCCAGGTTCGGGTTGATGGGGTTGAGCTTCAGCAGCCCGAACGACCAGTAGAGGTACCAGTCCGGCAGGATGATCGCCGGCGTCGCGCCCGGATTTGCCGGCTCGCCGTAGTGGGCCGGCAGGATCGCCGCGATGAGGATTATGATCCCGACGAAGAAGCTCGTGATAGCGAGGTTCCGGATCGTCTCGTGGGGCCAGGTCGGGAAGCCGAGCACGTCGCGCTCGACGTACGTCGACTCCGCGCGGAGGTTCTCGTCCTCGCGCCGCGACCGCTCGAAGTACTGGTAGGTGAGCTGTGCGAGCCCGCTGGTGTGCTCCTTGCGCTCGCTCCAGGTCGGCGTCTCGTCGTCCGGCGGAACTGTCGCCGGCGGCCCGCCGTCCGTGCGGGCCTCCTCATCGGTGCCTCCGTCCGTCATGGGGGTGGTGTCGTCGGTCATTGGATTAGTGCGGCTCCGCGATTCCCTGCACCCAAACGATGCCGACGTGGAGCGCGATGAGACCGGTCACCACGAACGGCAGCACGAAGACGTGCAGGATGTACATTCTCACGAGCGTCGCCTGTCCGAGGGTGAAGCCGCCGAACAGGAGCTGCGCCGCCCACTCGCCCACGAGGGGCGTCGCGAGCGCCATCTCGACGCCGATCTGTGCGGCCCAGAAGGACAGCTGCTTCCACGGGAGCACGTATCCGGAGAAGCCGAACAGGAGCGTCAGGCCGATGAGGATGACCCCGAGGATCCAGTTGACCTCACGGGGCTCCTTGTACGACCCGGTGAAGTACACGCGGAGCATGTGTAGGAACACCGCGGCGACCATGAACTGGGCCGCCCAGCTGTGGATCGAGCGGAGCATGAACCCGAACTGGACGTCCGTCATGATCATCACGACGGAGTCGTACGCGGCCGTCGGGTCGCCCTGCGCGGCGGCGCCGGCAGTCGACGGGGAGTAGTAGAACCCGAGCAGTGCGCCCGAGACCGCCGCGACCAGATACGCGATAATCGACAGCGATCCGAGCGAGTACAGCGGGTACCAGTACCAGAACTTGTTGTCGAGGTCGTACTGCTCCGTGTGGCTCTTCGGCATCTGCATGTTCGCGCGGTAGTACATCGTCTCCAGCAGCTCGAGGTAGTCGACGATGCGTAGCCGCTTGTCGAGCCAGATGAGCGTGGTGAGGAACGCGGTCTCGATGACCGTCAGATCCTGCTTTTTGAGCCACGCGTTGTGGTCCATATCGTCTTGTTTCTTTAGACTCATTGTCAGTTACTTCTTGTAGTACGGGTAGATGGCCCGTTTCACCGTCTCCATCGCCCCGTCGGTGTCTATTCCGACGCCGTCTTTGTCCTCCTCGCGGACGTAGAGGTCCTCCCACTTGCGGCGGCGCTTCTTCACGATCATCACGTCCGGCAGGAACTCCTTGCGATACAACAGGAGGATGAACGCGAGGTCGATGAAGATCATCGCCAGCAGCGCGGCGGTGTACATGTTCCCGAACTCCGTCGACGCCCACGCGGACATGAGCCCGTAGACGAACAGCCCGACGAACACGACCTCGATGACCGTGAGGAGCACGATGGCGATCGCCGCCGCGGTGCTCTCGCGGGCCGGCTCGTACCGGTGGATGTCACCGTACGAGGAACCGCCGGAACTCATTGGGCACCTCCGTGACCGGTGTGAGCCGACTCGCCGTACTTCAGCATGTAGAACGTGAACACGAACGTGAGCGAGATGCCGAGGACCGCGGCGATCCCGACCCAGTGGGCGTGGAGCGGCACCCCGACGTGGGCGATGTTCTCCGGCCACCCGCTGGCGCCGCCGCCACCGGCTTCAGTCGTCGGGATGTCCTCGCCGACGGCGAGGCCGGCGTGCATGCCGACCGCGGTGTGGGGAACGCAGTGGTAGTGCGTGATGCCGACGTCCTCTTCGGTCACCTCGTACTCGTAGGTGTACCCCTCCTCGCCGACCGGGTCACCGCTGTCGAGGCTGGCCGGGCCGCCGCCCTCGACGGTCTGGACGTTGTGCGCTCCGCCGTTCCCCGTCCACTCGAACGTGATCGTGGTACCAGTGTCGACCCACAGCTTGGTCGGGTCGAACGCGAGGCCGCTGTCGCCCGCGCCGACCTGCACGGTCACCTCGCTCTCGCCGCGGGCGTCCTGATACGACCCGAGGTTCCCGCTGGTGACCCCGCTCGGCCAGTCCGGTTGTTGCTCCTGTGCGGCGGCCGTCCCGGTCGCTCCGGCACCGGCCGCGACCGCGGCGGTCGCACCCCCGGCCGTCCGCACGAATTCCCGCCTTTTCATACAGGTTCACTCAGGACGGCGTGCGCTTAAACCCACCGACTGAATCCGTCGACGTGGGGGCGTTTACAGGGGCTCTATCACCCGATATCGGCGCTTTACTCGTCCAGCTGCTCCTCGTCTACGACCCCCCCTTCGACCGGGACGAAGTCGGGCCGCTCCTTCGCCTCGCGGAGGGCCCGTAACCGCTCGCGGTACTCCTCCGAACGGAACCGATCTGAGAGCCGCGCGTTCGCCACCATCACGAAGAGGAACAGGCCCACGAGCAGGAACACGATCCCCATCGCCGGCGCCACGATGGTGTCGAGGTCGGTCAGGAACGTGGCGACGAGCAGCGCCGCGCCCGCGAGCACCTGCACGACCGCGATCACCTGAACCATCAGGTTGCCGAACTCCCCCGACCCCTGGGGAACCGTGTCCGGGTGCGGGAGCGACCAGTCGTCCGGCGGTTCCGGCACGTCGTACGACTCCATCGCCGCCAGCGCGACGATCGGCTCGATGTCGCGCAGCACCGTCCCCTGTCCGGCCACCTCTCCGGTCGGGCGGACGATGGCGTACCCCTCGTCGGAGTAGACCAAGATCCGCTCCTCGCCGTCGGCGCGAACTCGTTCCAACACGCCGAACACCTCGCGGCGGGCGACCCGCGACTTGAGCTCCGCCTCGGCGCGTTCGAGCAGGCGGTCGCCCGTGATCCACGAGTCGGGGTCGAAGGCGGCGTCCCACTCCTCGGCGCTCATCTTGGCCATGTCCGACGGACCGAAGTCGTCGAAGTCGTACTCCTCCTCGACGCGCCGCCTGAGCTCGTCGAGGTCGTCCGCGGCGCCGCCCTCGACGGTCGGTTCTCCCCCGTTCCCGGACGTTTCCCCGCCGGGAGACCCCTCGTCGCCGTCCGGTGTGTCCCGCGATCGGTCCGGTCTCGGCTCCGATTCCGATCCCGTCGAGGTATCCTCCATCGTCCGGCCGTACGGGCTCCGGACGCTAACTGTTTTCGTCCTCGGTCCCCGACCCGACCCCGACCGGGCAGACCGGCTCGGAGGCGATACCGTCCGGTGAGAGACGCGGATCGGGGAGTTTTACGCGCCGGAGCCCGAACCGTTGATCGATGGTAGACGAGTCGGTCTTCGCGGCGCTCGCGGGACTGTCGGTGACGTCGAGTCTCCCGTTCCTGCTGTACGGGGCGTGGATCATGATCGACGCCGAGACGGTGAGCTGGAACGTTCTCACGCACCACTTGTGGTACATCGGCACGGGACTGGCGCTGACCACCGTCCCGATCGTCGGGTGGATGATCCCCCGCGTCCTCCAGCGGCTGACCGGCCTCGCCGTGATCCACGCGTTCCTCGGCCTGCAGGCGTACGCCCTGCTGGCGTTCGCGCTCACCGGCATCTTCCGGATCCTCCAAGCCAAGCGAAACGCCGACGCGTACGAGGACCCCGACGTCGACATCGACGAGATCCACGAGGACATGAGCCACTGGCGCGCCCGGCTCCGCGTCGGCGTGGCGGGGTTCATGCTCCTCTGGCTCTGCGCGTGGGTGACCGGCCTCTACCGCTTCTACTCGATCCACGTCGCCCCGGCGATGTGAGCGGCGCGCCGCCTCCTCTCCGTCCCGACAGCCTCTCGCCGACCGACAGGTTCAATCCCGTTTTGTCCTAAGGGAGGGTATCGTGGCAGTCACCTTCGACCTGTTCGGGACGCTCGTCGACGTCGAGTACCCGTCCGACCCCGCGGAGATCGTCGCGCGCGAGCTCGAGTCCCGCGGCGTCGCGGTGCCGGACGACTGGCACGTCGCGTACGGCGAGCGGCACGTGGACGCCCCGGCGGGCGCCGAGGTCCCGCTCCCGGCCCACGTCGCGCACGCCCTCGACTCCCGCGGCGTCGACGCCGCGGAGAACGTCGTCAGACACGCCGTCGTCGCGGCGTTCGACCCCGACGTGACGAGACGCGAGGGCGCTCTGGACGCCGTCCGCGACGTGAGCGAGCAGGGGCCCGTCGGGCTCCTCTCGAACTGCGCCGTGCCGGAACTCGTCTCCAAGACGCTGATCCGCGCGGGGCTCCGCGGCGAGTTCGACGCCGTCACGACCAGCGTCGGCTGCGGCTGGCGGAAGCCCCACCCGAAGGCGTTCGAGGCGGCGGCCGAGGCGCTCGACGTCGCCCCCGCGGAGCTGATCCACGTCGGCGACGACCCCGCCACCGACGGCGGCGTCGAGGACGTCGGCGGCCGGTTCGTCGACGTGACGGAGACGCCGCTGCCGCGGGTCGCGGCCGACCTCGAAGCCGAGCCGTAGGCCCTTTTTAACGACTCTCACTCCGCGCGCCCGCGGCCGAGCCGGTCCGCCCACCTCTCGTCGATCCTCCCCTCCGCGAGGAGCTTCTCCAGGTGCGCGACGACCGTCGCCCGCGCGAGGTCCGCGACGCCGGTCAGGTCCTTCTCGTAGGCGGCGTCGACGACCTCGTCAACGTCGCTCGCGCCCGCCGCCGCCGCCGCGAGGACCGCCCGCTCCCGGTCGAGACGGTGGTCGATCAGCCGGTCGCAGACAGCTTCCGGGTCGTCGATCGCGGGACCGTGACCCGGGTATAGCCGGTCGTAGCCCGCGTTACGGACGCGTTCGAGGCTGTCGAGGTAGCCGCGGAGGTCCCCCTCCGGAGCGCCCACGACGACGCTCCCCTCGGCGACGGCGAGGTCGCCGCAGAGCAGCGCGCGGGAGGACTCGTCGCCCGCGCTCTCGCCGCTCGCCTCGCGGTTCTCGCCGGCGCGCCCCTCCGCCACCGCGAACGCGACGTGGTCCGGCGCGTGGCCGGGCGTGTCGACCGCGCGGACCTCGGTGTCGCCCACGGTCTCTCCGCCCTCGAACGTCCCGTCCGGCTCCACGCCGGCCGCCTCCGCGAGCCGGTCGACGTGGTCGCCGTGCGCGAGGACGGACGCGCCCGTGAGCTCGGCGTACTCGGCGACCGCGCCGACGTGGTCCGGGTGGGTGTGCGTGACCGCGATCGCCTCGACCGCGACGCGTTCCCCCTCGCGTCCCCCTCCGGCGTCGAGTCCGACCGCGTCGTCGAGCGCGTCGGTGCGGGCCGCGGGGTCGACGAGGAGTCCTCCGGCGACGTACGCGTTCGTCGTCCCGCCGGGGGCGCGGGTGTCGACCGGGACCGGGACGCGCTCGATCGGCGGTCTCGGATCCGGCGCCGCCATCGGCTCAGTCCCCGCGTCCGACCGAGGAGCCGTCGCGCCGGTCGAGCAGGGAGCGCGCGGCCGGACCGGGGCCGGACCCGGCGCGCTCGCGGCCCGGGATCGGCACGTCCACGTCGTCGGCGACGGCGAACCGCGACAGGTCGGCGACGCCGGCGTCGACCTCCTCGACCGAGCCGTACGGGCGCCCGACGACGACGTCCCCGGCCTTGCTCCGATTGATCCCCGGGATCGCGGTCAGCTCGTCCATCGACGCCGCGTTGACGTCGAGGGGGTAGGGGACGCCCGTCACGGAGCGGTAGCCGTGGTCCGTGATCGCCACGTCGATAGCGGTGCCGAGCTCTCGCTCGCCCGGCACGGCGACGAGGAGCGCGTAGGTGCCGAGCTGGCGGCCGAACGTCTTCCCGTCCTGGTGGTACTCCAGGTGCACGTCCGGGAGGACCGTCCCCGGCGGGACGACCCGGTCGAGCATCGGGTTGTCGACCGTCTCGCGCACCTCCCGCTTGTACGCCTGGAACTGGTCTTTGTGCTCCTGTGCGATGTCGGCGCCCGTCTCGGCCATCTCCGTGCCGGCGAACGCCATCACCTGCCGGATGTTGATCCGGCGGAGCATCAGCCCCTCGTCGTAGACGGTCTGGAGGAACCGCTTGTTGTGCTCGTACGTCTCCGGGCGCTCGCCGGCGAGCCCGTGGACGAGGTTGATCCCGGGGAGGAGCTTCGGGAGCCGCGGCGAGGCGTCCGGCCCGGTCGAGGGGCCGGTCACCCGGTCGTCGCCCCCGGGCGTCGTCTCCGGGGCGTCGCCCGGCCGCCATCCGCCCTCCTCGTTGACGACCCGGACGGCCTCCAGGCACTCCTCGGCGGTGACGAGCAGGTTGTTCTGTTCCTGGACGACGGGGTCCGCCGACTCCAGCCCGAACGCGGCGGTGTCGCCGGGCGTGTTGTGCGCGGCGATGACCCGGATCGCCTCGCGGGAGGCCTCGGGGTAGTCGGTGATCGTCACCGGGTTCATGTTGTCGAGGTGGAGCGTCCGCAGGTCGGGCGCGACCTCGCGGATCCCGCCGTACAGCTCCCGTAAGGCGTCGGGGTTCGGCGCCTCGCCGTCGCCGCCGAACGCGAGGATGTCGGCCTGCCGGCCGAGCCGGAAGTGCCTGACCCCGCGGTCAGAGAGCGCGTCGACCTCGTCGACGACCGACCGCGCCTCGCGGAACGCCGGGCTCCCGTACAGCGGCTCCGTGCAGAACGAGCAGCGGTAGGCGCAGCCGCGGGAGGTCTCCATCTCGCAGATGAGGTAGTCGGGGTGGTTGGGGTGCTGCTCGACGACGAACGCCCCCTTCTCGGCCCACCGGTCGATCTCCGCGTTGTCGCGCATCCGGTTGCCGAACCCCTCTAACCCCTCGCGCACGAGGTCGTACGCGGCCGCCTTCACGTCGCCCATCGCGACGAAGTCGTAGTCGAGGTCGTCGCGCTCGGTCTCCGTCGCGCCCGCGTTCTCCTCGCCGACGCCGAACCGCACGGGGCCGCCGAGCAGGGTGACGCCGTCCGCGGTCCAGCCCAGCTCCCGCACCTCGTCCGGCTCGGCCGGGGTCCCGCCCACGTACTTGCCGGGGACCGTCATCCCGCCGACGTACACCATGAGGTCGGCGTCGGCGACGTCGGCGCGCTTCGAGCGGTCGTCGCGCAGCTCGTCGATGGTGTGATACGTGATCCGCGACTCCGGGACGCCCGCGTCCACGAGCGCGCCGGCCGTGTACCGCGGGTACGTCGAGATGTACGGCGGGACGCCGAAGTGGGCCGGCTCGTCGACGTAGCCGTCGACGACGGTGACGGAGAGGTCCGTCGGGTCGGGCGGGAGCGAGCCGCGACCCGACGCGGGCGAATCGGTCATGTTACCCCACCGTAGTCGGCCGAGACGGGAAAAGCGTGCGGAAGGTCGGGGAATCGGCAGATCGCTTATTTTACAGCGCGCGGAATCGCCGGACGTGCCCTCCCAGCGCCCTCCGGCCGACGAGACGCCCTCGCCTGATGACGCCGCTCCGACCGGCGACGGCCCCTCCCGCCGGCAGCGGGTCGGACAGTACGTTGCGTTCGCCGCGGTCTGCGCGTACGCCGCGGTGCAGTTCGTCGGGGCCGATCCCAGACCGTGGGGGATCGCAGCGGGCTGGGCGGCTGCGACCGCCGTCGGCCTCGGGCCGGTCGCGTGGTTCGCCCGCGATCGCCTCCCGCCGGACCGGCTGGAGACGCTGGCGTACGTCGCCTTCGGCCTCGGGATCCTCGTGCTCTCCGTCGGGCTGGGGGCCGCGCTCGCGTTCGAGGTCCCGTTCTTCCCGTACGGCCCCGGCTTCCTCGCCGGCGTCGCCTTCGGCGCGACGGCCGTCCTGATCGTCGAGCGCGCCACCGTCCCGGATCGGCTCCGGGGAATGGCGGCCTGAGAGCGTCTACTCCCGCGATCGGCGCACCGTCTCAGGCGTAGATGTACCCCTCGAGCGCGACCGCGTCGGGATCGTCGAACCCGGCGACGTCCGTCTCGTACCCCCGCCTCCACGCCGTGAACGCCCCGAGGCAGGCGGCCGCGGCGTCGAGGGCGTCGCCGCCCGCGTCCGAGACCATCGCGCCCGTCAGGTCGCTCTCGGGCTCGTAGGCGACGTCGGCCTCCGTGGCCAGCCCCTCGGCGTTCTGCCGCCGACGCGCCGTCTCCGACTCGCCGCCGCCCTTGTAGCTCGTCCGGCTGAGCCCGAGGCGGTCCAACACCGCCGCCGGGTACGTCTCCACGACGGTCGGCCCCGGCGGCGCCTCGGGCCGCCACCCCTCTCCCGATCGGTCCATCGGTGCGAAGCGGGCGTCGTCGACGACGGGGGCGAGCACGTCCCGCATCCCGTGGAACGCGATCGTGTCGGCGATGAACCCGTACGGCGACCGCGCGCCGACCGCGGCGTCCGTCTGGCGCTTGTCGTACGTCCCCTCGCCGTGGCGGTCGGTGAGTCCGACGCAGCGCTCGGCGAACGCGCGCACCGGGTCGTCCGTCCCGCGGTGGCCGGCTCCGAGGAGCGACTCCGGAAAGCTCCCGATGAACGACCGCCACGAGTCGCGGCCGCTCTCCTCGACGACGAACCGCGGGAGGCCGAACGGGAAGTCGAGCCCGACGACCGCGCTCTCGTCGAGGGCGCGGATCCACGCCGCGAGCGCCGGGAGGGCGTCCTCGCGGCGGGGGCCGTCGACCCCGCCGAGGTCGGCGAGCCGCCGGAGCCCGGTCACGACCAGTTCCCCGCGCTCGGGGTCGACCGTCCCGCTCGCGATCCACGTCTTCCGTCCCGCGTCGTGGGCCGCGGCGCTGAAGTCGACGCCGTAGACGCGGACCGGCCCGTCGTCCGCGCGACTCGCCCCGCCGCCGTCGCCGATGCCGTCCATACACGGACGGCCGCCGCCACGCCGTTTAAGCCCTCGCCGGCACAACGGAGTCGTATATGCCATCGACCATGGAGGTCAAGTGCGAGAGCGACGACTGCGAGCTCGACATGTTCGAGAACCACTACACGTACGACGTCCCCGACGACCACGCCGTCGAGGACCTGTCGTGCCCGTACTGCGGCGGGAGCGAGCTCGCCGAGATCGAGGTGTAACCCGTGAGTGGATTCGTCGACGCGGGCCGGTCGGCCGTCCGTCGCGTCCTCGAGCGCGTCGGCCGCGGGTGGAGCAAGATGCAGGAGCGTCGGCCGCTCTCGTACGACCTCCTCGAGAGCGACGACGCCTACCTCGTCGTCTTCGACGCCCCCGGAGTCCGGGGCGAGGACCTCAACGTGACGTTCCTCGACCACACCGTCGAGGTCGAGCTCGACCGGTTCCGCGACTTCTACGACGGCTACGAGATGGTGTTCCCCGGACGCGGCGTCTCGCTCTCCGGGAGCGCCGACCTCCCGCGAGACGCGAACGTCACGCCGCAGGGAGCGAACGCGACGCTGACCCGCAACGGAACGCTGCAGGTGGAGATCCCGAAGAACGACGACGCGCGGGACGTCGCGGTCGTCGAGGAGGACGCCGACGAGACCGACGACGAGAACTGAGACCGTTTCCGCTCCCGGCGGTCTCCACCCCCCCCCTCCGGCCTCATTCCCCTGTTCTCGGGTCTCACTCACCCGTTCTCCGTTCTCATCTCCCCTCCCTCCGGTCTGACTCCCCCGTTCGCTCTCCCACCGACATCCCCTCGCTGATATCGAACGCCTCGTCGCCGTCGAACCGATCGGGGTCGAAGGCGCCGATCCACGGCGACTCGGGGTCGTCCGCGTCGGTCCCGTCGAGCGACGCCACCACGCCCTCGGCGACGAGCTCCCCCATGGCCGGCGCGCGCATGAAGCCGTGGCCCTGCCAGCCGGCGGCGACGAACAGGGGGTCCGCGTCGCCGGCGGGCCCGTCTCCTCCCTCGCCCACGGGTCCGACGAGTGGGTCGCCGTCGGGCGTCGCCGTGCAGAGCCCGGCCCACGCCCGCTCGACGTCGGGCCCGACGTCCGGCCCGTCGCCGCTCACGGCGTCCACCCGATCGCGGAGCGTCTCCGTGACGGAGGCGACGAACCAGTCGTCCCCCTCGCGACCGTAGTCGTCGGGGTCCGCCGGGACCGGCTCGGTGCCGTCGCCGGCGAGCAGGCCGGTCGGGTGGGGTCGGACGTAGACGCCCGCGGTCGCGTCGTACACCATCGGCCCGTCGTAGTCGACCCCGCTCGTCAGCGCTTGGACCCGGTAGGGGACGACCGGGACCTCGACCCCGGCGCCCGCGAGCACGTCGGCGGTGCGAGCGCCGGCGGCGACGACGACGGCGTCGAACTCGCGGGTCTCGGCGCGGCCGTCGTCTTCCCCGTCGATCCGGAGCCCCGGCCCGTCGCCGGTCACCGAGACGGCCGTCTCGGTCTCGATCGTGACCCCCTCGCGACGCGCCCGCCGCCCCGTCGCTTCGACGTAGCTCGCGGGGTCGCACCACCCCGCGCCCTCGGCGACCGCGGCGACCGCGAGGTCGTCGGCCGCGATCGGGAACCGGTCGGCGAGTGCGCTCGGTGTCACGAGCGAGACGTCGCGCCCGTGCGAGCGCATCCGCTCGACCATCGCGGGGACGGCGTCGGCGTCCGGGTCGCCCTCGCGGACCGCGATCACGTACGGGCACGGCGCGAACGAGAAGCCGGGGAGCGACCGATCGAACGCCCGGAACCGCTCCATCGCGCGGGCGGCCAGCGCGGCGTCGACGTCCTCCGCGTACGCGTCGTACAACACGCCGGCGGCCCGGCCGGAGCTCTCGGCGCCGAGCGAGCCGCGTTCGTAGAGGGTCACGTCGACGCCGCGGGCCGCGAGGTCGGCGGCCGCGGTGACGCCGACGGCGCCCCCGCCGACGACCGCGACGGCCGGCGCCGCCTCGTTTCGTTCGGACATACGTCAGGAGACCGCGGGCCCGACCGAAAAGCCACCGGCGCGGGCGGCGGCGGCTACTTATAAGCAACCCCGCGGCCAGTCGGCGCGCCTCCGAGCGCCCGACGGGAGCGAGCCGTCGCAACGGGGTCGGGGATAGCCGTCGCGCCGATGTCGTTCGTCTATCAGCGAGCGACAGACCGACCGTCACTCCGATCCGATTCCACACGTCGCACGGCCGGTGACACGCGTGTCCCCGCCCACGTTATGCACGTCGAGCCCGTAATTCAGGTATGAATCAACTCGTCGACGGCGAGTGGCGAACGGACACGTACGAAGCGACGGACGAGGACGGCTCGTTCCAGCGCGGCGAGACGACGTTCCGGAACTGGATCGCCGGCAGCGACGTGCCCGACCACGTCGACGCTGAACCGGACGAGCGGTTCCAGCCTGAGGCGGGGCGGTACCACCTGTACGTCTCCTACGCCTGTCCGTGGGCGCACCGCGCCCTGCTCGCGCGGTCGCTGCTCGGCTTAGAGGACGCCATCGGCGTCTCGGTCGTGGACCCGTACCGCGACGAGGGCGGCTGGCAGTTCTCCCCGGAGAAGGCGGGCTGTACGCCCGACCGCCTCCACGACAGCGACTACCTCCGGGAGCTGTACGTCGAGGCCGACCCCGACGCCACCTGTCGGGTGACCGTCCCCGTGCTGTGGGACACCGAGACGGAGACGATCGTCAACAACGAGTCACGGGAGATCCTCCGCATGCTCTCGACCGCGTTCGACGACCTCGGAAACGACGTCTCGCTGCTGCCCGACGCCGACGACGAGGCGACCGTCGCGGACGTCGACGAGGTCATCACCGAGATCTACGAGCCGGTCAACAACGGCGTCTACCGCGCCGGGTTCGCCACGTCCCAGGCGGCGTACGACGAGGCGATCGACGAGCTGTTCGGCGCGCTCGACCGCTGGAACGACCACCTGTCCGACCGGCGCTACCTCGTCGGCGACTCGCTCACCGAGGCCGACATCTGCATGTTCACGACGCTGGTCCGCTTCGATCAGGTGTACCACACGCACTTCATGTGCAACCGGAAGTTCGTTCACCAGTACGAGCACCTCTGGCCGTACCTCCGCGACCTCTACCAGACCGCGGGCGTCGCCGAGACGGTGAACATGGACCACATCAAGGAGCACTACTACACGACCCATCCGGACGTGACGCCCTCCGGGATCATCGCGCGCGGGCCCGACCTCGACTTCGATGCCGACCACGACCGCGACGCGCTCGGCGGGAAGGCGCCGACGCCGACCGCCGACGACTGAGTCGACCGACCGAACGGCAACGCCGGCTGCGTATCGCTCCGCGGCGTCGCGCGGTTCCTCCGCCCTCGCGGCCGTG
>NZ_NHPF01000068.1:127752-132792 GCF_002252925.1 Halorubrum sp. Ea8 | reverse complement strand
CACGGCCGCGTACGAAGAACCGCCTCAGGCGACCGCGGCCTCGACCTCCTCGTCCGTGAGGAACACGTCTTCGCCCGTCTCGGCGTCGAACAGGTGGACGTGTTCCTCCTCGAAGACGACTCCGACCTCGTCTCCGGCCTCCGGCTTGACGTTCGCCGGCGCGCGAGCGAGGAAGTCGTCGTTGACGGAGAGGTGGACGTAGTTGTCGGAGCCGATCGGCTCGACGACCTCGACGGTCGCGGTGAGCGTCTCGTCGCCGGTGGGTTCCTCGACGATCCCGATGTTCTCGGGACGGATTCCGAGCGTGTACGGACCGCCTTCGAGCTCGTGGCCCGCCACGTACTCGCGGCTGAGCGCGAGCGCGAGCCCGGCGTCGCCGTCGCGGATCGTCGCCGTCGTCCCGTCGGTGTCGACGTCGACGTCGATGAAGTTCATCGACGGCGAACCGATGAAGCCGGCGACGAACTCGTTGACCGGGTTCTCGTACACCTCGGTGGGCTCGCCCACCTGCTGGAGCTTCCCGTCGTTCAGGATCGCGAGGCGGTCGCCCATCGTCATCGCCTCCTCTTGGTCGTGGGTGACGTACATCGCCGTGACGCCGAACTCCTTCTGGAGCTTCTGGATCTCCGCGCGCATCTCGGTGCGGAGCTTCGCGTCGAGGTTCGAGAGTGGCTCGTCGAACAGGAACACTTCGGGCTCGCGGGCGATGGCGCGACCGAGGGCGACGCGCTGCTTCTGCCCGCCGGAGAGCTCGTCCGGCTTGTCGTCGAGCAGGTCCGCGATCCCCATCATCTCGGCCATCTCGGTCACGCGCTCGTGCCGTTCCTCAACCGTCATGTCGGTGCTCATTTTGAGCCCGAACGCCATGTTCTCCATCACCGTCTTGTGGGGATACAGGGCGTAGTTCTGGAACACCATCGCGACGGGTCGGTCCGTCGCGTGGATCTCCGTGACGTCCTCGTCGTCGAAGTTGACGGTCCCCGACGTGGGCTCCTCCAGTCCCGCGACCATCCGCAGCGTGGTGGTCTTCCCGCAGCCCGACGGCCCGACGACGGTCACGAACTCGCCGTCGTCGATCTCCAGGTCGAGGTCGTCGACGGCGACGATGGTCCCCCGATCGAACTCCTTCCGGAGCGTGTCGAGCGTTACTCTTGCCATTTACTGGCAAAGGGCGCTTCCCGCATATTAGTTCTTCGCTGTTTTCTTGATATGTGAGGAACAATCTCATCTCAAATGTGTGACCGAGGCGCGCCTGACGGCCGAGCCGCGGATCGCCGGAGAGAACGGTGCGAGGAGGCCACGGCATCGACCCCCCGATCCCAAAAACTAAATGTATGAATATGTAATTCATCGTTTGTTGTAGTCACATGAACGAGAAACGCAGGACGCTACTCAAGACGATGGGGGGAAGTACCGCGCTCGCGGCGCTCGCGGGCTGTATCAGCACGGACAGCGGCGACGGCGGAAGCGGCGACGGGTCCGACGGGTCGGACGGATCCGACGGGAGCGACGGCGGAAGCGACGACGGCTCCGACGGGTCGGACGACCAGAACACCGGCACCGCGGCGCTGTGGACCGACCTCTCCGACGGCGAGGACGAGGCGATGTCCGGGTACGTCGATGACTTCGAGTCGGAGACGGGCCACACGATCAACAGGGAGGCGCCCGGCGGCGAGCTCGACCAGCAGCTCGAGACCGCGATCCCGTCCGGAAACGGACCCGACTCGTGGATCTGGGCGCACGACTGGATCGGCCGGTTCGCGGTGCGCGAGGAGCCGCCGTTCCTCTACGACGCGAGCGACGACGTCGACGTGTCGCTCGACTCCTACTCCGGGGCCGCACAGCAGGCCGTGCAGTACGACGGCGCCCTCCACGGGCTACCCTTCGCCTCCGAGACGGTCGCGCTGTACTACAACAAGGACATGGTCGACGAGGCGCCGGCGACCGTCGAGGAGATGGTCTCGATCATGGACGAGTTCCACGACCCCGGCAACGGCCAGTATGGGCTCTCGTACCCCGTCGCGAACCCGTACTTCGTGAGCGGCTACGTCCAGGCGTACGGCGGCAACATCTACGACGAGGAGAACCGGGAGGTCACCCTCGACAGCGACGCCTGTAAGGAGGGGATGGACGCCCTCGAGACGCTGTCCGACTACGTCCCGGCGGACCCGGGTTACGAGTCGCAGATCGTCGCGTTCGCTGACGGCGCCGCACCGTTCGCCGTCAACGGCCCGTGGGAGCTCGCGAACCTCCAGAGCGAGATCGATAACCTCGGCGTCGCGCCGCTCCCGGCGGTCGACGGCAACAACCCGCGGTCGTACTCCGGGATCCAGACCATCTACTTCAGCGCCATGTTGGACGACGCCGACCAGTCGACGGTCGACGCGATCACTCGGTTCGCCGAGTGGTACACCACGAACGAGGAGGTCGTCGAGACCAACGCCAAAGAGCAGGGGTACATCCCCGTGCTGAGTTCCGTGATCGAGGGCGGGGACTTCCCGGCCGAAGTCGAGGCGTTCGCCCAGCAGGTCGACCGCGGCGTGCCGACCCCGACCCACCCCGACATGAACAGCGTCTGGACGCCGCTGACCGAGGCCTTGACGCGCGTTTTCAACGGCGACCAGGAGAGCGGCCCCGCGCTCGACCAGGCCGCGTCCGAGATCCGGGAGAACCTGTAGGCACTCTCCCAGCTAGTCATCATGGCTTCCTCACAGACCGGCACCGGCGCGAGCGGGCTCGCACGACTCCGAGCGGCGGTGCCGTTCTCCAACCGCGACTGGGGGCTGCTCCTCGTGATACCCGGCGTTATCCTCTTTTCGAGCTTCATGCTGTATCCGATATTCTACCTCTTTTACATCTCGCTGACCGACGCGACGTTCGCCGGATCGGTGATCGGCGGCGGCGCGGAGCTGATCGGCTTCGACAACTACGTGCGGCTGCTCGGCGACTCGCAGTTCTGGACGTCGATGTCGACCACGTGGCTCTTCGTCGCCGTCTCGCTCGTGGTCAAGGTGTTCGTCGCGGTCGGCATCGCCCTCCTGTTGAACCACGCGCGCGTCGTCGGCAAGCGCTACATGCGCGCGGCGGTGATCGTGCCCCTCGGGTTCCCCGGGATCTTCACGATCACCGTCTGGCGCGGGATGTTCAGCGACGCCCGGTTCGGCGTGTTCAACACGATACTCGGGCGGTACAACGGCGTCATGTCGTCGCTGTCGGCGCCCGAATTCCTCCTGTTCGACGTCCCGATCGGCTTCCTCAGCGGCCGCTGGGAGGCGTTCTTCGCGTACGTCACCACCGAGGTGTGGCTGGCGTACCCGTTCATGGTGATCATCATCGTGAGCGCGCTCCAGGACGTGCCGCGCGAGCTCCACGAGGCGGCGATGGTCGACGGGGCCGGCTTCCTCCAGCGGTTCCGCACCGTGACGCTGCCCGCCATCAGGCGGCCGGTGCTGTTCGCGTCGATCCTCACCGGCGCGACCGCGTTCCAGCAGTTCCTGATCCCGTGGGTGTTCAACCGCGGGGGACCGGCCCGACAGAACGAGCTGATCATCGTCTACGGCTACCGCGAGGCGATCAGCTTCAACGAGTTCGGGCTCTCGGCCGCGATCCTCATCGTCGCGATCGGATTCATCGGCGTGTTCATGTACGCCGCCGTGCGCTACGGCGGCCTCGCCGAGGGGGTAGGTGAGCGATGAGCGCCCTCGCCTCCGTCCTGGCGCTGCTCCGCGCGAAGCTCCTCGGGCTCGCGACCGCTCCGAAGCGGTTCGCCGTGACGGTCCAGCGGGCCGTCTACGACCTCCGGACCGGGAAGCGGACGCCGTGGGACGTCGGGAAGAGCGTCCTGATGACCCTGTTCGGGCTGGCGATGGTGTTAATCCTCCTCTTCCCGCTGTTCTGGATCTTCACCGCGTCGCTCGCGGAAGGGACCCGGCTGTTCAACACCAGCGGGATCTTCCCCGACCCGACGACGTACAACCTCGACGCCTACCGGTGGGTGCTGTTCGAGTCCAACTTCTTCTTCGTCGACGGCGACTGGGGGTACCCGCAGCTCGTCATCGGCGGCGGGAGCGGGCTCGTTCCGCTCGGCTTCCGGTGGGTCGGGACCGACACCGGTCCCGGCGCGGTGTTCAACAGCCTCTATCTGGTCAGCGTGACGATCGCCGCCGGCTTCGGGATGATCGTGCCGGCGGCGTACGCGTTCTCGCGGCGACAGTTCGTCGGCCGGAAGCGGATCCTCTACGGCTACGTCCTGTTCACGCAGATCGGCGCGGGCCTCTCGATCGCGACGCTCGTGGCGCTGTACTCGCTGTTCAGTTCGTACGGGCTGACGAACAACCTGTTCGTCCTCGGGCTGTTCTACGCCGCCGGCGCGATCCCGTTCAACACCTGGCTGCTGAAGACGTACATGGACAACATCCCGGTCTCCTACGAGGAGGCGGCGATGGTCGACGGCGCGAGCTTCCTCCAGACGATCCGGGAGGTGATCATCCCGCTGACGAAGCCGGGGCTCGCGGTCGTGCTCATCTTCGTCTGGCTCGCCGGGTGGAACGAGTTCATCATCGCGCAGACGCTGCTCTCGCCGGAGAACTACCCGCTCTCGGTGGAGCTGTACAACCTCGCGACGGAGGGGCGGTTCTCCACGCCGTGGACGCGCTTCGCGGCGTTCGCGAACCTGTTCGCGCTCCCCGTCGCGATCGTCTACTTCGCGGCGCAGCGCTCCGTCGAGGACGGCCTCTCGTTCGGCGGCATGGAGGGGTAAGCGGACCTCGGTCCGTCCCATTCCGTCCTGCGACTTTCTCGTTTCGCGGTTTCTCGCGTTGAACGGTCTCGATTCGGCGATCGGACTGATCTCTGTCACGCCTCCCCGATCTCGTTGCTCACTCCGTTCGCGACTCCCTCGCGCGTGCGATAGCCGGCGCTACGCGCCGGCGACGCCACCGCAGCCCGCTTATAAGCGGTTCCGCCGATCGACGTACCGTCCCTCTCAGAGGCCGCCGTCGCCGACAACGCCTTCAAGTGCGCGCTCGTCCGACCGGAGGG